>CAIYRJ010000276.1 GCA_903928615.1 uncultured Actinomycetes bacterium
CACCGCGTAGCGGGCGACGTCGATCAACTCGGTGGATGCGGTGGTCACGGTGGGTGAGTCTAGGAGCGACGTGCCGCCTCGCATCGTGGTGAGCGGCGACCCGGCCGCGCTGGCTGCGGAGTTCCCGGTGCTGGCGGGCCTGGAGCCCGTGGCGTGGGTGGCGGACGGCCTGATGCTGGCGCCCTTCGCCGGCGGCAGGGGTCCCGACGAGCAGCGCGCCCGGCTCGCCGCCGTGGAGCTGCCGTGGCGCGCTGACGCCGGCCCCGCGCCACCTCTGCCCTTCCCGGCAGCGGTGGGCGGGGGCGTGTATCGCCGCTCGCCCGGCCACGCGGCCGCGCCGTCGGGGCTGCCGGAGGTGGTTCTCGTGGACGGCGAGGGCTTCGGGCTGGCCGAGCACGCCACCACCGGCATGTGCCTCGACATGCTGGCCGACCTGCCCGATGGCCCCGCGCTCGATGCCGGGTGCGGCAGCGGCATCCTCGGTCTCGCGTGGGCCCGCCTCGGGCGCGGTCCCGTGCTCGCCGTCGACCTCGACCCGCACGCGGTGGCGCAGGCGCGCGAGTCGGCGTGGGCCAGCGGCCTCGATGCGCTCATCACCGTGCGCCGCGCGGGCCTCGGCATGCTCGACCCCGACGAGGTGGCGGGCCATGTGGTGCTGGTGAACGCTCCCCGCGTGGCGCAGGACGCCCTGCTGTCGGTGGCCGGCGCGCCGGTGCCGACGGGCGTGCTGGTGTCGGGACTGCAGGCCGACGACATGCGCGAGGTGACCGGCGCGTGGGAGGCCCGGGGGCTGCGGGTGGCGCACGCCGATAGCGTCGGTCGCTGGCACGCAGCGACCCTCCATGCGTAGACTCACGCCAAAGGTTTTCTGACCCCCTGAGGCATTGCCCACATGAGCTCCCCCATCCGACGCGCGCTCGTCCTCCTTACCGCCACCACCGCCATGGCGCTCGTCGTGTGCGCCCCGGCAATGGCCGCCAGCGAGGTTCCCGTCACCGTGCGGGTGACGCTCGGCGCGAACGACCCGGTGGCCGGCGCCTCGGTGGTTGCGCGCGACGCCGTCACGGGGCAGGCGCTGTCGGGCGAGGCGCGGAGTGGTCGCCTCGGGGTCGCGACGCTGCTGGTGACGAGCCCGCCCGGCAAGCGCATCACCATCTGGGCCGACGGGGGCCGCGCCCGCGCAGGATCCCCGGACATCCTGCGCTCCACCGTGCGGCTCGAGCGCGCGCGCCGACTTCGTCTATGTGAACCCGGTGAGCACCATTGCCTCGCACGTCGCCATGGCCCATCCGCGAATGGCGCTTCGGGCCGTCTCGGCGCGCGTGGCCAGGAGCATGCGCATGCCCGATCCATCGATCGACGACCCGGCGAGAAACGCGTCGTACTCGGCCGTGTGGTTCAGCGGGAAGAGGTTCCACCGGATCGCGCGCGACCGCGGAGGCGCGCACGCGCATTCGGCCCGCATCGCGGCGAACATCGCCGCCCGCGGGCGCGTGAGCCCGCTGCGCGGAACCCGCGGGGAGTCGCGCCTGCCCGGTCCGCCGCGTACCGGATCCCGCCAGAACGACGCGCCGTCATCCGCCGGTGGCATCGCCGAGGAGGTCGCGGACGAGGGCGAATCGCTGCTCGTGACGGGCGGCAAGTGGCTGGCCGGCCAGGCCATTTCGTGGGCCTGGGACACCTACGGCCCCCAACTCGGCCTCAAGTACTCGGTCGAGCTCGACATCGCCAACCTGCGCAAGCAGATGCTCGACCAGTTCGAGGGCATCCACGACCAGATCAGCCAGCTGCAGGCCGGCATCAGCCAGACGATCGCCAGCCAGAAGCGGGTGGAGGACGCCCTGGCCAAGATGCGATCAGACGCGGCCCTCGCCCGTTACAGCGTGGAGCACGACCGGCTGCAGGCGGCCATCGCCACCCTCAGCACCCTCTCGGCGCGCACCGCGCAGTACTACGCCGAGAACACCGACCCGGCCCCGCCGGACTCCCCTGAGGGCAAGGCCGCGGCGCAGGGCCTGGCCACGCTGAAGAACAACCTCGCGCAGCTCATCAAGGACGACAACTGCCCTGACATCGACGCGCTGGTGGGGGCCATCCCCGCGTCAGCGACGGGTGGCACCAGCCTGTGCATGGGCATCAACCGCCAGGGCCTGGTGCAGATCGCCCAGGGCGACGCCGCGAACAACCAGTTCGTCTCGGCGGCTGATCAGATCCACAAGATCGACGCCACCGGCCTTCGCTGGCTCGCGATCGGCTGGCAGGACGTCGCCCTGCACGTCATGGCCTGGAAGGCCGCGGCCGACGACGGCGCACCCGTGCTCACCCCCGACGTCATTGATGCCACGGGCAAGCACCTGACCGACGGCCTCGCAGCCGTGGCGGCCGATCGCACCGGCGCCTACTTCGGCGTGCGCATCCCGCGCTCGCACGTGGTGGGGGTGACGGGCTTCACGGGCACGGTGTACGGCATCGGGCCGATCTCCCACGTGAAGGACACCGAGTACGCCATCGCCGCGCCCTTCGTCGGGGCGCGGGAGACATCGGTGGGTGACGGCGAGTTCACGCGTTCGTCATCAGTCGACCCGGCCGCAGGCAGCGCCATCAACGCCGCCGCCTACTGCGAGTTCCTGCGCCCGGCCATCGGCGCCAGCAAGGATGTCGCAGCGGCGTGGAACGCGTGCCTCGCTGCCAAGACCCCGACCACGGCCCTGGGCCCCATAGGGTGGCCAAACCCCAACAAGCCCGGCACCCGCTACGCCGCGCGGGACGTGCCACTCCCGAACTTCCAGGTGGCTCTCTCCACCGGCTGCCGGACATTCACCCTGATGTCGGGCACGACGGGAACCCCGCCGAACCTCGGCGCCCCGCCGCCGTCGGCCGGCCGTTTCCTCGTCTGGAACCCGCTTGCCCAGGTCAAGGGACTCAGCTGCGACGTGTTCGACGCCACGACGGCCAAGACGGGCATCAATTGCGCGCTCACCGACGGGGCCACGGGCCCCGGCTCAGGCATCGCGATGATGACCTTCACGCACCCCGACGGCTACCTCAGCTTCAACGTGACCAAGCAGTGGGTGATCCCCGCTGGGCCTGCACAGGATTGGTGGGGGGTCGGGTCGGCATTCCCCAACATCTGCCCGAGCAACCTCGGGCCGTGGAAGTGGTACAAGCAGTCCGACCTCTTCATGAAGACGGAGAAGCCGGACAAGGACGCAGCGTTCGTCCTGGCCGTGCAGGCCGGCGGCACGCTCACCCCGAACGCCTGGCCGTTCCCGAACGGGTGCGCCAGCGACCGCGTGCAGAACTGCGTCGAGGCGCTGACATCGGCGCCGGTGTCTGGCATCACGATGGGCGGGGACAAGAACTGGACCGTCGGTGACCCCGACTCGGGCGGCTACGTGGTCGGTGCCCTCTACCAGCGCGGCTACAGGCCCAACACCTACATTCCGGGCACGGGGCCCTAGGCCCTCGTAGCCTGCCCCGGCAATGGGGCGCGTATGGCGGACATGGGTGGTGCTGCTCTTCTTCGCGATGGGCACCAGCCTCATCACCCCCCTCATCCCGCTCTACCAGCAGGACCTGGGCTTCAACGACACCGTCGTCACGCTCTTCCTGCTCTGCTACGTGGCCGCGCTCGTGGCGTCGATGCTCACGCTCGGTCAGTTCTCCGACCAGATCGGCCGTCGTCCCGTGCTGCTCGGAGCCTTCGGCACGCTGGCCGTGGCGCAGGTGATCATCCTCAGCGAGCCCGGGCTCACGGGACTGCTCATCGCACGCGGCCTGCAGGGGGCGGCCACCGGCGCCTTCTTCGGCACGTGCACGGCGTTCCTCGTGGACGCCAGCCCCCCGGGCAAGCGGCGGTTCTCGTCGGCGCTGGCCACCATCTCGGTGCGCCTCGGGCTCGGCCTCGGACCGGGCATCTGCGGCATCCTCATCCAGTACGCGCCCGACCCCTTCCAGTTGCCCTTCGCGGCGCACCTGGTGCTGCTGGCGATCGCCGCCGGCATCGTGGCGTTCCTGCCCGAGACGGTGATCGAGCGCAACCGGCGGCCCATACGCCTGGCGCTCGAGGTGCCGGCCCGCGAGCGATCGGTGTTCTGGCGGGTGCTCGTGCCGTCGGGGATGATCCTCAGCCTCTTCGACGGCGTGTCGCTCTCGCTCATCCCCGTGTTCACGGTGCGCGTGCTCGGCATCACCAACTATGCGCTCGTCGGCGCCTCGGGCTTCCTCGTGCTGGTGGCCGGCGCGGTGAGCCAGGCGATGGTTCCGAACATGGCGCCCAGGCGGGCGATCCTCATCGGGCTCGCGGTCGGGGCGGTGGCGTTCTTCGGCGTGGTGGCCGCGGCACCGCTGGAGTCGGAGGCCCTGCTGCTCGTGAGCGTGGCCATCACCGGCGGCGCCTGCGGCCTGATGATGAAGGGCGGAGTGGACCTCACTACCGAGATCGCGCCCGTCGAGCACCGGGGGAAGCTGCTCTCGGCCTATTACGTGGCCTGCTACCTCGGCGGTTTCTCGATCCCGCTGCTCGTGGTGGGGGTGCTTGCAGACGTGCTCGGGCTCACTACGGCCCTGCTGATCCTCGCCATCACCAGCGCGTGCGCGGCGGCATGGGTGGGCATCGTGGGCATCCGGGCCGTCGACGCCCTGCGTCGCCCCGAGCCCATCGTCGTCTCGTAGGCTGCCGCGCATGGCCGACGACCTCGACGAGGACATCCAGCGACTCGCCGACCTGCTCGGGCAGTCGGAGCGCTGCGTGGCCCTCACCGGCGTGCGCCTCGGGGCCACCGAGGACACCGAGGCCAAGGCGGCCGGCAGCGCGTGGGGCGAGTTCGCAAGCCTCGAGGTGCTGCTCACGGAGCCGGCGCGCTTCTGGGACAACTGGCTGCCGCGCGCCCTCGAGGCGTCGCGGCGCGAGGTCACCGAGGCCCACCGCGCGCTGGCCCGCCTCGAGGGCGCCGGGGTGATCAAGGCGATCATCACCCAGGCGGTCGACCACCTGCACGGCAAGGCGGGGGAGGGCGACCTGATCGAGGTGCACGCCAACGTGCTCTCGTGTCGCTGCACGCGCTGCGACGACGTCTATGCGCTGTCCGAGGTGCAGGCGCTGGTGGACGCCACGGACGACGGCGTGCCCCGCTGCACCCGCGAGGGGTGCGGGTACCCGCTGCGCCCCACCGGCACCCTCTGGGGGGAGCCCCTCGTGGAGCAGGCCATCATCCGCGCCTGGGACATGGCGGCGTGGAGCGATCTCTTCCTCGTGCTCGACACCCAGCTGCGCACCGACCCCATGGCCATGCTGCCGTCGGTGCCGCTCAAGCGAGGATCCAAGGTGGCGATCGTCGGCACCACCCGAACGCACTACGACCGCTACGCCAAGCTGGTCATCCCCCGGCCCGCGCCCGAGGTGCTGCCGGGGGTCGCCGCCCTGCTCGCCCCCTGAGGTGGGGTACCCCGACAGCGTGATGCACCGCTGGCGCACGGGCGGTACGTTTCACCCATGAGCCGTCGAGCCGTCCCCCGCGTCAGCCTCGTTGCTGTCACCGCCGCCGCCCTCGCTGCCGGGGCCGTGGCGGCCTCCCCTGCATCGGCGCAGGGCGCATCCGGCCCGGGGGACAGGCTCACGATGATCGTGCCGGTGTCGATCGGTCCCGGCGATCCGGTGTCCGGGGCGCGGGTGCAGGCGATCGATCCGATCACCAAGCGGGCCGTCTCGACGATGGGCGTCACCAACGCCAGGGGCCGCACGGCGGTGAAGCTCGACATCGGGGCCGGGGACGCCTTCGTCATCCACGCGACAGGTGGTCGCTGGACGGGCGGCCGCGTGAGCGAGCTGATGCGGCGCATCCGCGGGGTGGAGGTGGTGCGCGACGGGAAGCCCGTGCCCGTGAACGTGCTCACCACCATCCAGGAGGCCTACATCGAGGCGCACCCGCTCAAGTCGATCGGGTGGTCCACCGACCGGGTGTCGCGCTACTTCGGCATCCCCCGGGGCAGCGACCTCGGCACCGTCGGCAGCACATCGAATGCGCACTTCGACGGATCGGACTTCGCGGTGATCGCCGGTACCTCACGGGGGCTTCGCACGGAGATCCGCGCGATCGTGAAGAAGATCGACAGGAGGTTCCCGGTCGGCGGGGGGGTCACGCCCCGCCCCGCCGTGCCGGTCTCCTAGCGCCTAGTAGATCTCGGCGATCCTCACGTTGGTCGTCATGCTCTCCTCGTCGAAGTCCATCTCCTCCTCGAGGTTCGCCGGCACGCGCGCCGGGAGCACCACCTCGAACTCGCCCTCGGGCGTGACGTGGTCCTCGTAGTACTTCGAGAAGTTCGCGATCGAGAAGCCCAGGACATCGTTGTTGTCCGGGTCGAAGAAGACCGTGACGCCCTCGGTGTTCGTCACCGCCGACGCGCTCGGGTGACCCTTGTGGATCACGCGGTAGGTGTCGGTCTCCTTGTTGTAGTACGGATCGTCGGCCACCAGTTCTCCTTAGTCACCGATCTCGGTTACCGGGTTCGGGCCGCGATGGTAGCGTCGCCGCGTGGCTGATGAACAGGAGTACAGCAGCGAGCTGCTCGGGGCGACCCTCGTGACCTGGATGGTCGACAACCGCCCCGCCCTCGACGAGAAGATGAAGGAGGAGGGTTCCAAGGCCCTCATCCAGGAGTTCATGGCGGCCGAGGGCGGCCAGGGGCTCCCCACTCCCGAGGAACGCCTCGACCGCGCCCGGCAGGCATCGGCCCGCGCCTGGCTGCGTCACCTGGCGGCGGCGATCCAGGCCAACTGGACCGTTGCCCCCGCCGACTTCACGTCGGCCATGGACAAGTGGCTGGCCGCGGGCGAAGAGCGCCTCGAGGCCCTGAGGCTCGACGAGGAGTCCAAGGCCGAGCAGCGTGGCCGCGCCGCGGATCCGAACGACGACCACCGCGAGGTGGAGCTCCGCTCGCTCGGGCGGCTCTTCGCCGAGGGCGTCGGCACCACGTGCCACCCGGGCGGGGACGACGGGCCGTCGTTCGCGAAGCGGGTGACCGAGTGGCAGTCGGAGCACCTGCTGCGAAACCGCGAGCTGGTGGATGACGCCATCGCCCGCACCACGCCCGAGGGCCTGTCCGGGTCGGATGTCGCGGCGCCGCTCTGGGAGCGCGCGCCCGAGACCGCCCGCGCCCGGGAGGCGGCACTCCTCTGGGCCCGGGTGCAGTTCCTCACCGAGGCCATCGCCGACGCGCTCATGGCGGCCGGCCCGCCGCGCCTCGACACCGCGGACGCCTAGGGCCCGCCCACGCCGGGCACGGCAGCCGTTAGCCTGCCCGCCTGCCCGACGACCTCCTCGAGCAGAGCGCGCACCCCGCCCTGTGCGTGCACGGGTTCCGCGGAATGGGGTACTCCGAC
>CAIYRJ010000277.1 GCA_903928615.1 uncultured Actinomycetes bacterium
GCGGCGGCAGTCCCCGCACCAGTCGGCGCCGTACATGCGAATGTCCATGCCGCATGTCTATCGGACGCGAGGGGCTTCAGCGCGAAGGAACGTCAACTTCCCTTCAGCCGCAGGGCCCGCGCGATGGGGACGGCGCTCAGCCCGTAGACGGCCACCGTCACCGCGACGACGAGGAAGGCCACGGGCAGCAGCTGTTCAGCACCGGGGACCTTCAGGGCGACGAGTGCCGCGCCCACGCTCGATGCGGTCGCCGGGGCGACGATGCCACGGGGATCCATGCACCCGATGAAGACCCGTTCGCTCCGGGTCAGGTCCGAGCCTGCCGTGCCCACCAGGGCCACGAGTGGCCGGAGGACGAGGATCAGCACGAGTGTCAGGAGCAGCGTGGGAGCGAGCACCTCCGCAACGGTCGACGGAGGTACCAGTGCGGCAATGGACACGAAGAGCACCCCGATACCGATCGACACGATCGTCCCGAAGAACGGCGTCGAGCTGTCCAAGGAGGCACCGAAGCGCCGTGCGATGCGCGGAGCGGCCATGCCCATGAGCAGCGCCGCGATCAGGCCCGTCTCATCGGCGACGACGTTGGCGACGCCCGCCGCGACGATCACCGACCCGAGCAGCACCTGAGTGCCGAGCAGATCATTGCCCTTGACGAGCTTGCCGCCCACTGTGAAGAGCACGACGCCCACGGCGGCCGCCACCACGCCGATGGCGATGCCACCGACGAAGTCCAAGGCAGCCTGCGCGATCGACTCCGCACCGCTCGCCCGGATCAGCTGGAACACGACCACGGCGACGAGTGCACCGATCGGATCGAGCAGGGTGCCCTCCCACTGCAGGATCGCGCGCACCCTGCCCTTCAGACCGGCAAAGTCAAGGATCGGGGTGACGACGGTCGGGCCCGACACGATCACGATGGCGCCGAGCAGCACGGCGATGGGCCAGTCCATTCCCACGATGAGATGCGCGCCCACCGCAGCACCGGCGAAGGTGATGGCCCCACCCACCCACACCAGTCGCCGCACGATGGGCCGATCCGCGCCGGCGAGGTTGATCTTGCTGAGTTCCAGGCCACCGTGGAACAAGATGACGGCCACCACGAGGTCGACCACGACGGGGAAGGCCGGCCCCAGGATCGCCTCGGCGCTGAGTTCCGGTGCGATCCAGCCCAGGACGAAGCCGGCAGGCAGCAGCAGGATCAGGGCAGGGATCCGCAGGCGGGGGGCGATCACCTGGCACGCCGTCGCGATGCCGAAGATCAGTGCCGCCGCGAGCATGATCTGCCCGGGCGACGCGGTGTTCATGAACGCAATCTAGTGAGTCCGGGCCCCGGGCAGTCGGTGTCGAGTGCTCAGCACGGTGCGCCGGCCTCCACCAGCTCCTTCAGCAGCACCAGCGACTTCGCGATGGACTTCTCGCCGATCTTCGGATTGCGCCCGATCGGTGACAGCGAGGCCTTCCATCCGGCGGCACGGATGTTGTTGGTCTCGCGCACCAGTGTGCCCCCTTCGGGCAGCGGAGTGAGCTCGTACGTCCAGCGGTTGCCCAGGAGATGAGCCCACGTGATGCGCCGATCGGGCTCTACCTCGAGCAC
>CAIYRJ010000278.1 GCA_903928615.1 uncultured Actinomycetes bacterium
CGACCCCTCGAGTGAGCTCAGCCGCATCAATGCGCAGGCCGGCCGGGCGGTTCCGGCCTCACCCGAGATGCTCATGCTGGCGCGCCGTGCCGTGCGCGCCGAGGCCCTCACCGCGGGCCGCTTCGATCCGCTGCTCGGCGGCGAGATCGTCGCCCTGGGCTACGACCGCGACCACCTGTCCCTCACCCCGCCGGGCGCGCCATCGGCCCGCGTCACCCTCACCCCCCGCGTGCGCCCCGCCGCACAGGGGCTGCGCATCGACGAGCGGGCCGGCACGGTGGTGGTGCCCGCAGGCCGCTCGCTCGATCCTGGCGGCATCGGCAAGGGCCTCGCCGCCGACATGGTGTCTGCGGGGCTCATGCGGCGCGGGGCGCAGGGCGCGCTCGTGAACCTGGGCGGTGACATCCGCGTGCGCGGCCGCGGCCCGTCGGGCGACTGGCGCCTGCGCATCCAGCACCCGGATGGCGGCGAACTTCCCGGCGTGGCGGAGGTGACGCTCCAGCAGGGTGGCCTGTGCACCAGCGGCACCAACCGCCGCCGGTGGCTGCGCGCCGACGGCACCGAAGTGCACCACCTCATCGACCCCTCCACCGGCCTGCCCACCGACGCCCCCGTGGCGCAGGTGAGCGTGGTGGCCCCGCGAGCCTGGCTGGCCGAGGCCCTCACGAAGGCCGTGGTGCTGGCCGGCCCCGAGGATGCCGCACCCCTGCTGGCGCGCCACCGCGCCGCTGCGGTGGCGGTGACCACGGACGGCACGGTGGTGCGCATCAGCTAGAACGGGGGGCGGATCCGCGCGGAACTGCCTCAGCGCACGGGCACCACGCGCACCCGCGACCAGTTGCCCGCCCTGTCCCTCACCCGGACGCGCACGGTGTCCCGCGGCGTGCGAATCGACACCGTCTTCCCGTACGGGCGGGTGACGCTGTCGCGACCGGCGCGCACCTGGATCTCCGCTGTTCCGGACGCCCCGAAATCGCGTGCCGCCACGCTCACCAGAACGCGCCTCGTAGACGCGCGGGAGCGCGTGGCATTCGCGGCCTGCCCCTGCGCCACCTCGGCCGTCGCGGACACGATTCGCGGCGGGGCCTGGTCGAGGATGATGTCATCGGTGTAGTTCTGCGTGCCGGACCCGAACCTGAGGTAGACGGTCTTCGGCAGGCGCTCCGATCCGGAGGTGCTCAACCGCCACGGGATGGAGGCCGACACCGGACGCGACTGTGCGCGACGGAACCCGCCGTCGTTCGAGAGCTGCACGTCGGCGGTGCAGAGAGGCCACACGACGTCCAGCGTCACGTCCGTCGAGTTCGTGTAGGTGTCGCCGCCGTTTATCGAGAGCCCGATCGGGCCGGCAGGAGGTGCGGCGCAACCGCCGGGAACGGGGAGGCTTCCGATGCCAGCGCCCGCGCCCGATCCCGCTTCGGAGCCGCCCCCGGATCCGCTTCCGGACCCCCCGCCCGATCCGGATCCCCCGCCCGATCCCCCACCGGGCGTGGCGGGGGGCGGCGGCTCGGTCGTCACCCCGGTGCCGATGCGGCCGATGGCCTGCCCGACGGGGTTCGTGTACCACATGTCGCCATCCGGGCCCCACGCGATATCGAACGGCGACATGGGAGTGACGCTGCCGGGAGGCGCGGCGTCCCAGGACTGCATCGTCCCATTCATCGTGATTCGGCCGATCTTCTGGCCCTCGTACATCGTGAACCACATCGCACCATCAGGGCCGAGCGCGATCTGCCGCGGCCCCTGCGCCGGCGCGGTGTACGTGGCGAGCACCTGGCCGTTGGTGTTGATCTTCAGGATATTCGGAGTGCTTGACTCGTTGACGATCCACAGGTCGCCATTGCCATCGGCCGCAATGTCCGCGAGGCCCGTGGCGGTGGTCCATCGCGTGACATCGCCCGACGGGGTGATCTTCCCGTACTCGCCGGCCCCGGCCCGGCTGAGGTCGACGTACCAGACGTTTCCATCGGGCCCGGCAGACAGCCCGTAGCCGAGTCCCGTGTCCACGGCGAAGCGGGTGACGACGCCATTCGCGTCGACCTTGCCGATGCCCCCGCCGCCCCACTCGGTGAACCAGGCGTTCCCGTCCGGCCCGGTCGTCATGCCCTGCAGGAACCCCCCGGTCGCGACGGGCAGGTAGGTGAAGTTGCTGCCGTCGGCATCCACGCGACCCACTCCGGAGCCATTTGCGAACCACACGCGTCCATCGGCGGTGGTGCTGATGCCGAACGTCCGCGAGCCCGGGTTGGTGCTCACGGTCCGAACCGTGATGCCGTTCGCGTCCACCTGGGCGAGTCGCCCGCCGCCGTCCTCTGTGATCCACACCGTGCCGTCGGTACCGGGGGCAAGCCACCAGGGGCCTCCGATCGGCGACGGGTAGGCGACACGATCACCGAGAGGCGACCCGAGCGCGGTGCCCGCAAGGGACACTGCGGCGGCCACTCCTGCAAGGGCAAGGACAGCGTTACGGCGCATTGGGCCTCCGGGGGTCGCTGGTGCGCAGACGAGACAGATCTGCACGGTACCCGCCCCGACGATGGAGCGCCTCCGCCGCCGCGCCACGGGCGGGGCCGTCAGTCAGCAGTGAGGAGCACCGGGACGCGGAGATCTCCGCCTGCGCCCCGGCGCACCGACACCACGACCCGATAGGCCCCCGGCCTGCTCAGTCGAAGCGCTCGCCCGGTGAACGTGGCGCCGTGACCACCGGCAGTGATCCGCGCGGTCACGGCCGCTCCGCGCGGAACGGACAGGCCACCGGCAGACGCGATGGCTGCAAGGCCCGCGGCGCGGCCGGGTCCCAGGTCGTAGGCACCGCGGACATGCCGCCGCGACCATGCTTCCGAAACGGTCTGCATGACGACGCGCATGGTTGGACGCGTCACGCCGGTCATGCGCGCCGCCTCGCGCGCTCGCTCCTGCGCACCGGCGCCGGCCGCGGCCACCAGGGTCCCGAATGCGCCGCCGGGCAGGTTCGGCAGTTGCTGCCCGCCGTACCAGAGCGTCTGCTGGTCAGAGGGGATCCCCTCGATGTCCCGGATCTTGTCCTTCACGCTCGACACGGTGTCTGCGTCGGTGATGTCGAGGGTGATGGTCTTCCCCTGGAGCGTCTTGATGAAGATCGGGTTACTCCCCCCGGACGACGCCGCCGCCAACGGGGCCGTGACCGCCAGCGCGACCGTAGCGACGACGGACGGAGCCCAGCGCAGCATTCCCATGCCCCTAGCCCTCTGGGTTCTCGAGATCCAGCCCGTTGTGATGGAGCATGTGCCCCATCTTGTCGCGCTTGGTCTGCAGGTACTTGGCGTTGTGATCGCCGGGCTCCACCTCGATGGGCACGCGCTCCACCACCTTGAGCCCGTAGCCCTCGAGGCCCACGATCTTCTTGGGGTTGTTCGTGAGCTGGCGGATGGTGGTGAGGCCGAGATCGACGAGGATCTGCGCGCCGATGCCGTAGTCGCGCAGGTCGGGCGGAAAGCCCAGTTCGATGTTGGCCTCCACGGTGTCGCGGCCGGCGTCCTGCAGCTCATACGCGCGGAGCTTGTTGATGAGCCCGATGCCGCGGCCCTCCTGCGCGATGTAGAGCAGCACGCCCTGCCCCTCGGCCTCGATCATGCGAAGGGCGGCGTGCAGCTGGTCGCCGCAGTCGCAGCGCAGCGAGCCGAAGACGTCGCCGGTCATGCACTCCGAGTGCACGCGCACGAGGACGTTGTCCTTGCCGTCCACCTCGCCCTTCACGAGCGCCATGTGGTGCTTGCCGTCGACCAGCGACGTGTAGCCCACCGCGGTGAACTCCCCGAACTCGGTGGGCAGCGGCACGGCCGCCCCGCGCTCGACGAGGCGCTCGGTGCGACGGCGGTGCTCGATGAGGTCGGTGATGGTGATCATCTTCAGCCCGTGCTGCTGCGCGTAGCCGATGAGGTCGTCCACCCGGGCCATCTCGCCGTCGTCCTTCATGATCTCGCAGATCACGCCCGCGGGGATGAGCCCGGCCATGCGCGCCAGGTCGACCGCCGCCTCGGTGTGCCCCGCGCGCTCCAGCACGCCCCCCGACTTCGCGCGCAGCGGGAACACATGACCGGGCTTCACCAGGTCGCCCGCCGTCGACTCGGGGTCGATGGCCACCATGATGGTGCGGGAGCGGTCGGGGGCGCTGATGCCTGTGGTGATGCCCTCGCGCGCCTCGATGCTCTCGGTGAACGCCGTGCCCAGGGGCGTCTCGTTGCGCTTCACCTGCTGCATGAGCCCCAGCTGCTCGCAGCGTTCCTCGGTGAGCGCCAGGCACACCAGGCCGCGCCCGTGGGTGATCATGAAGTTCACGGCGTCCGGCGTGGCGAACTGCCCGGCGATCACCAGGTCGCCCTCGTTCTCGCGGTCCTCGGAGTCGACCACCACGACCATGCGGCCGGCGCGGATGTCCTCGATGGCCTCCTCGATGGAGGAGAACGGCGTGGTCTGGGTGCTCAGGAGGGTCCTCCCCCGTCGACGTGCGGGCGCGCGAGCGCCTCCACGTACTTTGCCACCACATCGGCCTCGAGGTTCACCCTGCGGCCGACGGCGTCGGGGTTGAGGGTGGTCATCTGCATGGTGTGGGGGATCAGCGCGATGGTGAAGCCGTCCGGCTCGCGCGAGGCGACGGTGAGGCTCACGCCGTCGACGGTGATGCTTCCCTTCTCCACCACGTAGCGCAGCACCTCGTCCGGGGCGCCCACCGCCATGAGCATGCCGTCGCCCTCCGGGGTGAACGACCGCACGGTGCCGGTGCCATCCACGTGCCCCTGCACGATGTGGCCGCCCAGGCGATCGCCCACGCGCATGGCGCGCTCGAGGTTCACGTGGTCACCGGCCTCGCGGTCGCCCACGGACGTGCGCCGGAGCGTCTCCTCCACGCAGTCGACGGCGAACCAGTCGTCGCCCATCTCCACCACGGTCAGGCACGCGCCGTTCACGGACACCGAGTCGCCGATCGCCAGGCCGTCGCGCACCGCGTCGCAGGCAATCACCAGGCGCGCGCCCGCAGCGCTCGGGGTGCGCTCGCGCACCGTGCCCAGCTCCTCCACGAGACCCGTGAACACCCGATCAGCCCTCCCCCGGCACGGGCCTGAGACGACCCATTACCAGTACATCATCGCCGAGGCGCTCCACGCGCGGCGATCGGATGCGCGGGGCGTCGCTGATCTGGTCGGCGCCATGGCCACGCGCGGCCATCGGTGCCCCGTCGCCGCCGATCACCATGGGCGCGACCACCCAGGCGAGCACGTCCACCAGGTCGGCCTCGAGCATGGCCCCGGCCACCGTGGGACCGCCCTCCACCAGCACCGACTGCACCTCGCGGCGCCC
>CAIYRJ010000279.1 GCA_903928615.1 uncultured Actinomycetes bacterium
CCCCGAGCCCTCCCACGGCGGCCGCGAAGGTGACGGCGATCACCAGCACGATCACGAACCCGCTGATTCCACCGGCCACCCGCGCCCCGCCGATCCATGCGATGCCGATGAACAGCACGGCCTGGAAGAGCCCGAGGGCCATCGATGCGCCCAGCCGCCCGGTGAGGATCGCCACGCGCGAGATGGGAGATGCCACGAGGCGGTCGAAGAACCCGCCCTCGATATCGGTGGCGAACGCCGCGCCGGCAGAGGTTCCGCCGATGAGCACGCCCTGCACGATCGCCCCGCACACCGCGAAGTCGAGGAACCCGCGCACGGGCGGGAACCCGGGCACAACGCCCGGTGCGCCGCCGAACGACGCGGTGAAGATGGCCATGAGCACCAGCGGGAAGAACAGGGCCGGGAACCACGCCTGCGGCAGGCGGACGGTGGTGATTATCGACCGCCATGCCAGGGCGGCCGTCTGGCGGATTGCGGGCGCGGCGGCGGTCACGCGGCCGGGGGCTCCTCGCCGGCGCCCTCGAGATGCCGCCCGGTGCACTTGAGGAACACGTCATCCAGGCTCGGCTCGGCCAGGTCGATGGCCTGGAAGCGCACGCCGGCGTCGTCGAGCGCACGCACGGCGTCCGCCATCGCCGACGACCCGCCCGGGAGGCGTACCCCGGCGCCCCCCTCCACCGACCCGGGCACGATGGGGCCGAACCGCGCGAGCACCCCGGCGATGTCGTCGGGGGTGGAGCCATCGCCCGCGGTCACGGTGAGCAGCGGCTCGCCGATGTCGGCCTTGAGCGCGGCCGGGGCCCCGTCGGCCACGATTCGCCCGCCATCGATGATCGCCACGCGGTCGGCCAGCTGGTCGGCCTCCTCGAGGTACTGCGTGGTGAGGAAGATGGTGGTGCCGTGCTCGGCGTTGAGCCGCCGCACCTCCTCCCACAGCGCCACGCGCGAGGTGGGGTCGAGCCCGGTGGTGGGCTCGTCGAGGAACAGCACCACGGGCTCGTGCACCAGCGACAGCGCCAGGTCGAGCCGGCGCCGCATGCCGCCCGAGTAGGTGCCCACCCGGCGATCGGCGGCGTCCTCGAGGCCCACGCGCGCGAGCAGGTCCTCCGCGCGCGCCCGGCACTCGGCGCGCGGCAGGCCGTGCAGCACGCCCTGCAGTCGCAGCAGCTCCCGGCCGGTCATGTAGGGGTCGATGGCGGCGTCCTGCAGCGCCACGCCGATGCGCCGACGTACGGCATCGGGATCAGCCATCACGTCGTGGCCCGCGACCATGGCGGTTCCGCCGGTGGGGCGCAGCAGCGTGGTGAGCATTCGCACGGTGGTGCTCTTGCCCGCGCCGTTGGGGCCCAGGAACCCGAAGATGCCGCCCGACTCCACGACGAGGCTCACGCCGTCCACGGCGCGGATACCCCCCTTGAACTCGCGCACGAGGTCGCGGGTCTCCACAGCCGGTGCAGTCACTTGATGGACCCTACAAGCATCCCGCACGCACGGGCACATGGGGCGGCGGCGCTAGAGTCAGCGCCATGCCGAAGGGGGAGGATCAGGCGGAGCGGCTGGCCCGCCTCGCGCGTGAGGCCCACGAGAGGGCGGAGGCCCTCGACCTCGCCGCGGACGGCAATGAGGCCAGCGATGCGCACCACCACCCGGCCGAGGCCGCCACGGATGCCGAGGCCCGCGAGCGCCAGCTGCAGGCGCAGCTCCGGCTGAAGGAGGAGGAGGAGCGCCTCCTGCGCCTCGCCGAGGCCGCCCAGCGGGGCGAGTACGGCATCTGCATCGACTGCGGGGGGACGATCCCCGAGGCGCGGCTCGAGATCGTTCCCGATGCCGAGCGGTGCGTGTCCTGCCAGGAGGCCGCCTCGGGCGGCCGCCGGCGCTAGGCGGGGGCGGATTCCCGCGTGATGGGGCGCGCCAGGCGCCAGAGTGCGGCGACGCCGATGCCCCACACGAGGCCGGCGACGCCCACGTGGAACACCACGACCTCCCACGGCAGTTGCGTGCGCCACTGCACCTCACCGATGATCACCTGCGCGATGAACACCGGGATGAACAGCAGGGCGGGCACGATGAACCCGCGGTCGTCGCGGCGGGTGCGGGCAAGGATGCCGATGATCAGCCCCACGACGCCGAGGAGGATCACCGCGCGCACGTGCCAGTACGCCGCGGCGTCGATGCTGCCGATGCGGTGCGTCACGTCGGGGTCGCCCGAGTGCGGTCCCGCCGCCGTCGTGAGCACGCCGGTGGTGAGGGTGGTGGCGAGCGCGGCCACGCCCAGGAACGCGAGCCAGCCGGATGCCGCGGTGACCGCACGGCGTACTCCCCGCACCACGTCATCGGCCCCGAGGAAGGCGATCACGCCCGCGCCGAGCGCGACCAGCGACAGCAGGAAGTGCGATCCCACGAGCAGCGGGTGCAGCTCGAACACCACCGTCACCGCGCCGAGGGGCACCTGCGCCACGGTGGCGACCGCCGCCACGATCGCAGCGGCGCGCGTGCCGCCTGAGGTGGCGCGCGAGAGCATCACCACGATGGCCGCCAGCACGGCGAACGCCATCACCACCCCTGACAGCATGCGGTTCGTGTACTCGATCCACGCATTGGCATCCATGGCGGGGATCACGCTGGTGTTCTCGCAGAGCGGCCAGTCCGTGCAGCCGAGGCCCGAATCCGTGAGCCTCACGATGCCCCCGCTGGGGATGATCACCCAGAGCAGCACCATGGCGATGCCGGTGATCCAGCGCACCCCTCGTGGTGAGGTGAGCCCGGCCCAGGCGCGCCGCATGCCGCCCGTGGGCGGTGCGGTCTCGGAATGGGTGGTCACGCCACGATGGTAGACCCGCATGCGCCCGCGCAGAGCGGGACGACCGTCCGTACCGAGCGCGACGATGCACCCCCGCGGGGACTGGGCATCGGCCTCGGCATCACGGTGCTCGCGGCGGGCGTGGCGGTGGCGTTCGGGTCCATCACCGGGGCGCCTGCACAGGTGGCCACCGACGTGGTGACGGCCCAGGCCCAGCCGCCCGCGGCCGGCGCGCCGCCCACCACGCCGTCCGGCAGGCCGCTTGCCACGGCCTTCGGCGTGGCCTTCCCGGACCTGGCGTCCCGCCTGGGGTGGCAGCCG
>CAIYRJ010000280.1 GCA_903928615.1 uncultured Actinomycetes bacterium
CCCTCACCGACGACGACCTGCTCGCCGGGCCGGTGCTCGACTGCCCGGCCGGCGCGAGCGGCTTCGCGGCCGGCGCCCGGGCGCGCGGCGCCGACGTGACGGCCGTGGACCCGGAGTACCGCGTGCCCCACGACGACCTGATGATCCGCGCCCGGCGCGACACCGAGTTCGGCAACCGGTACGTGCGTGACACCGCGGACACCTACGCGTGGGGCTTCTTCCGCGACGTCAATGACCACCTGGCCCGTCGCATGGCGGCACTGGATGCCTTCGACGCCGATCGCCGCGCGCACCCGGATCGCTACGTCGCGGGCGCGCTGCCCGACCTCCCGATGGAGGATGGGGCGTTCCGCTTGGCGGTGTCGTCGCACCTGCTGTTCGTGTATCCCGACCACTTCGGGTACGACGACCACCTGCGCGCCACCCGCGAGCTCCTGCGCGTGGTCACCCACGAGGTGCGCATCTTCCCCCTGGTGGACACCACCACCGCGGCGTGGCCCCACCTCGACCGCCTGCGGGACGATCTCGCGGCCGACGGCGTGGCCAGCGAGGTGCGCCCGGTCGCCTACGAGTTCATCAGGCGTGGTGACGAGATGTTGGTTCTCCGCCCCGGTTGAGCGGGACGGTCCTATCATCGCGGCCATGGCCGATTCAGAGAACACCCACCGCATCGGCGTGATCGTGGTCGACCACGGCAGCCGTCGCGCGGAGAGCAATGAGATGCTCGAGGACCTCACGCGCAGTTCCATCAGCGAGCGCCTCGAGTACGACATCGTCGAGCCCGCCCACATGGAGCTGGCGGAGCCCTCGATCGCCACCGCATTCGACCGCTGCGTCGAGCGCGGCGCGACGATGGTGGTGATCCAGCCGTACTTCCTGCTGCCCGGGAAGCACTGGAACCAGGACATCCCGGAGCTCGCGGCCGAGGCCGCGTCGCATCATCCCGGGGTGGAGTACCTCGTGGCCGCGCCGTTCGGCGTGCACCCGCTCATGGCCGACGTCGTGAGCGCCCGCGTGGAGTACTGCCTTGCCCACGTGCGCGGCGAGGTGCCCGAGTGCGAGGCCTGCGCCGGCACGGGTGCGTGCCGACTGCGCACCGGCGATCCCGTGGAGGCCGCCGCCAGCTAGTCCGGCGGGGGCCGGGGCGGGTGCCCCGGCCCCCCGACCGGTTACTTGCGCTTCTTGGGGGCCACCTTCTTGGTGGCCTTCTTCGCCGTGGTCTTGGCCTTGGCGGTCGTGCGCTTGGCCGCGGTCGTGGCCTTCTTGACGTCCTTCTTCGCCGTGGCGACGGCCTTCTTCTCGGCCGTCTTGGCGGCGGCGAGCGGCTTGAACTTGCCGTTCGCGGCCTCCTTGAGCGACGAGCCGGCGGTGAAGCGCACCACGTTGCGCGCGGGGATCTTCACCTTCTGGGTGGGGTTGCGGGGGTTCACGCCCGTGCGGGCCGGCCGGCGTGCGACCGAGAAGGTGCCGAAGCCGAGGAACGCGATGCGCTCGCCCTTGTTGACGCCCTCCTTGAGGAGGTCGAGGAAGTGCTTGGTCACGTTCGTGGCCTCCGCCACGCTCATGTCCGTTCGAGTGGCGAGTGCCCTTGCGAACTCGGTCGTGTTCATGCGGTCCCCTTCTGGGTCGTGCGTTCCGGGGCGCCCCACGTGAGGCGCGCGGCGACACTAGCGGGGACGGCGGCGGCGCGGCGCAGGGGATGTCACGGGTGCGCCGAAACGTGACGATGGACATGCCCGCCGATCCCGACCCCACCCAGGCCCAGATGAGCCTCGCGTACCCGGACCTCATCCCGGGAGACCAGGTGCGCTATCCCCACCGCCGGGGCTGGCGGTTCGGGGTGCTCGTGGGATTCGACGGAGTGCACGCGGTCGTCGCCGGTCCGGATGGCGAGCAACGGCAGCGCGTGCCGGCCTCCACGGTCACCCCCTGGCCCCCGCGGTAGGCCCCGGCGCTCAGCCGGCCCCGGCGGCCGCCCGGTCGAGCACGAGCACCTGCGATGGCGTGGTCACGCACCCGGCCGGGATCGACCGGTCACCGCCCTCCAGTCGGGTGACCATCCCGGCCTTCGCCGCGCCGGTGACCAGCCACAGCACGTGCCGCGCGCCGTCGATGGCGGGGTAGGTGAGGGTCACCCGCTGCGTCCCGTTGAAGGGGCG
>CAIYRJ010000281.1 GCA_903928615.1 uncultured Actinomycetes bacterium
CGACTGCATCGAGACCGAGTGGATCTCGTCGCAGGGGGCCTACGTGGGGCGGTTCGAGGACGCCTTCGCCGAGTACGCCGGCGTGCCGCACGCCATTGCGTGCTCGAGCGGCACCACCGCGCTGCACCTGGCGCTGGTTGCGCTGGACATCGGGCCGGGGGATGACGTGGTGGTGCCCGCCATGACCTACGTGGCCAGCGCCAACGCGGTGTCGTACGTGGGGGCCAACGTGGTGCTGGTGGACAGCGACCCGGAGTCGCTGAACGTGGCGCCCGATGCCGTGGCGGCCGCGGTGACGCCGGCCACCAGAGCGGTGATCCCCGTCGATCTGTTCGGGCTGCCGGTCGACGTGCCGGCGCTTCGCGAGGCGCTTCCCGACGGCGTGGCCGTGGTGGAGGACGCCGCCGAGGCCATCGGCGCGCGGGTGCGCGGGCAGCACGTGGGCGCCGCGGCCGACATCGCCACCTTCTCGTTCTTCGGCAACAAGACCATCACCACGGGCGAGGGCGGAATGGTCACCTGCCAGACGCCCGAGATGGCCGCGCGCATCCGCCTGTACCGCGACCAAGGGCAGGATCCCGAGCGCACGTACTTCCACCCCGTGCTGGGCTTCAACTACCGGCTCACCAACCTGCAGGCCGCCGTGGGGCTGGCGCAGATCGAGCGGGTGGAGCACCACCTCGCCGAGCGGCGCCGGGTGGCCGACCGCTACACGCGCCAGCTGGCCGACATCGACCACCTCATCCACATCCCTCCCGTGCCCGGCGACATGGCACACGGCAACTGGATGTTCACGGTGGTGCTGCGGCAGGGCGGCGAGGATGCCCGCGACCGGGTGCGCGATCACCTGGCCGTGGATGGCATCGAGACCCGCCCGGGCTTCACGCCCATCCACCGCATGCCCATGCACGCCGATGATGGCGACTACCCGGTGGCCGACTGGGTGGGCGCCAGCGCGGTGAGCCTGCCCACGCACGGGCGCCTCACCGATGAGGATGTGGACTACGTGGTGAGCCGCCTGCGCGCGGCGCTGGGCGCGTAGGAATGCGCCTGCTGTTCCTGGTGCCGCGGTACGGCCCCGAGGTGGTGGGGGGCGCCGAGGTGATGATGCGCGGCTACGCCCTGCATGGCCTGGGCGACGGCGACACCGTGGATGTGGCCACGACCTGCGCCCGCTACCACGTGGACTGGCTCGACGACTTCCCCGCCGGCACCTCGGCCGACGGGCCCGTCACCGTGCACCGGTTCCCCACCGGGCCGCGCGACCCGGCGCGCCGCCACGAGCTGCTGGCCAAGCGCCAGGCGGGCTGGCACCTCACCAGCACCGAGGAGACCGACCTGCTGTTCGCCGACGTGTGGTCGCCCGAGCTGCAGCGCTTCGTGCGCGACGAGGGCGCGGGCTACGACCTGATCGTGGGGGCGCCGGCGCTGTTCGGGATGGTGCAGATCGCGAGCATGGCCCACCCCGATCGCATGGTGCTCATCCCCTGCATCCACGACGAGGGCGCGGCATACGCCAAGCTGCTGCGCTCGGTGCTGGCGTCGGTGCGCGGGTGCATCTTCAACTCGGTCAACGAGCGGCGGCTGGTGGGCCGCATGGTCACCGTGCAGCGGTCGGCCGTGGTGGGCACCGGGTACCACATCGAGGATCGCCCGCCGATATCCGAGAGCATCCCCACCGGGCGCTACGTGCTGTACGCCGGGCGCATGGAGCCCGCGAAGCGCGTGCCCGTGGTGGCGGAGTACTTCACCCGGTGGAAGCGCGAGCGCGGCAGCGACCTTCGCCTGGTGCTGGTGGGCGACGGCCCCTGGACGCCTCCGGAGGACTACGCCGATGCCGTGGACATGGTGGGCACATTTGACGACGACGCCCGCCGGCACATCGTGGCCGGGGCGCTCTGCGTGATCAACGGCAGCGAGCACGAGAGCCTCAGCAACCTGCTGCTCGAGGCCTGGCGCGAGGGGCGCCCCACCCTGGC
>CAIYRJ010000282.1 GCA_903928615.1 uncultured Actinomycetes bacterium
CCATGCGGGCACCACGTCGGGCTGCGCGGGGTAGCCCGCCACCACGGCATCCACCGGCCCGGGCATGCGGGGCTCGGCCGCCGCGAGCCCGGCCCATGCGCCGGCCCACGACGCCCCGGCGCCCGCGAGGCGCCCGGCCGACAGGAAGCCACCGGCCTTGTGGCGCGTGCGCTCCCACACCGGACGGTGGTGCTCGGTCACCCGCGCGCCGTGGGCGCGCAGGCCATCCACGAGCACCCGCGTGCGGGGATATGAGCGCTCGTAGGTGCCGACCCACTCGACGTGAAGCGGGCGGCTCACCCCTCGATGACGCGCTCGATGCGCGAGGCGGCCTCGTCCTCCTCGGATCGCATGCGCCCGCGCTGGATCAGCTCGCTCACCAGGCCGATGGTGAACAACTGGATGCCCACCACGATGAGCAGCACGCCGAGGATGAGCAGCGGCCGGCCCCCGATGGCCTCGCCGAGCAGCTTGACGATGGTGAGGTAGATCGAGATGCCCACGCCCGCGAGGAACAGCAGCAGGCCGAGGCCGCCGAAGAAGTGCATCGGACGGTGGCGGTAGCGCCCGACGAACGAGATCGTGATGAGGTCGAGCAGCCCGCGCAGGTAGCGCTCGAAGCCGTACTTCGACGAGCCGTGCCGGCGCGCCCGGTGGTTCACCGGCACCTCGGCCACCCGGAAGCCCTCCGACGCGGCGATGACCGGGATGAAGCGGTACATCTCGCCGGGGATCGCCAGCGCGCGCACCACGTCGATGCGGTAGGCCTTGAAGCCGCAGTTGAGGTCGTGCAGCTCCACCCCGCTGGCCTTGCGCGCCACGCTGTTGAACACGCGCGACGGCATGGTCTTGTTCCAGGGGTCGTTGCGCTTCTGCTTCCACCCCGACACCAGGTCGGCGCCCTCATCGAGCGCGGCGAGGAGCCGCGGGATCTCCGCGGGATCGTCCTGCAGGTCGGCGTCCAGCGTGATCACCACATCGCCGCGCGCTTCGCGGAACCCGGCGGTGAGCGCGGCGCCCTTCCCGAAGTTGCTGCGCAGGCGCACCACGCGGATCGACTCGTGATCGCGCGCGAGCTCGGCCAGCACCACGTCGCCGCCATCGCGCGATCCGTCGTCCACGAAGATCACCTCGAACGGCGCGCCGATGCCCTTCATCACCGGGAGCAGCTCACCGGCGAGCTCGGCCAGGGAGTCGCGCTCGTCGAACACCGGCACTACCACCGAGAGCATGCGCCAGCCGCCCATCAGGATCGTCCCCCACCCACGGCGCCATCACGGGCCGCGTCGCGCTTGCGCCCGCGACGCGTGAGGGACGGCATGGGCCGCCGGCCGCGTCGCGCGAGCCGCTCGTCCTCGGTGGGCACGGGGCGGTAGGGACCCGCCGCCACGAGCCCGCGGCGCACGCGCGACATCACCAGCGAGCCCAGGCTCCAGACGGTCACGAGCACGGCCGACGCGAGGATGGGCCCGATGATGCCCCGGCCGCCCGCGACGGTGGTCTCGATCAGGTACCAGGCCGAGTACGGAATGCCGCGATCGATGCGGCCGGCGGCCCACCACACCAGCAGCACCGCGGGCGCCGCCGCCACGAGGCCCAGCCCCACCACCTGCCATGGCCGGGTGGCCCGGGTGGCGATGAGGGCGCAGTGGGCGGCGGGCAGGGCGATGAGCAGGGCGAACGGGCTCGCGAGCCACAGCAGCAGGCACACCACCCCGAGGGCGATCACCCCCGCGGCGGCGCGCGAGGCCACCTCGGCATCGCGGCGCATGGCGCGGTGGCGCACGGCGATCCACGTGAGCGCGGCCGCGCCCACCGAGAGCAGGATCGCCACCACCGCCGGAAGATCGAAGGGCACGGCCTCCGCGAGCGGCGGCCAGCCGCCGGCGACCCCCGCGAGCATGCCGGCGGTCACGAGCAGGTGGCCGATCAGCAGCGCGGCCACCACTGGCAGCAGGCGCCAGAGCAACGCGGCCATGAACGGCACGAG
>CAIYRJ010000283.1 GCA_903928615.1 uncultured Actinomycetes bacterium
AGCAGGCCGTCGGCATGCGCCGCCGCGCCCGCGCGCATGCGGGCCACGCGCGCGTCGCGATCGGCCAGCGCCTCGCGGGCGGCCGTGCCGAGCGCGGCGATGCCGGGCACGTCATGCGCGCCGCCGCGCTTGCCGCCCTCCTCGAGTCCGCCCTCCACCAGCGGGTGCAGGCGCGTGCCCGGACGCACCAGCAGCGCCCCGGTCCACGGCGGCGCGCCGAGGGTGCGCCCGCCGATCACCACGAGGTCGGCTCCCAGGCCGTCGGCGAGTGGCACGAGGCCCGTGGTCTCCTCCGCATCGAGCACGATCAGCGCACCAGGGCACGCCGCGCGCACGGCCGCCGTGAGCGCGGCGGCATCCTGGATGGTGCCCACCTCGGCCTGGCCATGGGTGATCACCACGAGGTCCGCCGCCGCGGGGTCGGGTGCCGCGGCAGCCCGTGGGGTATCACCTGCCGCGAGGGTCGCGAGCTCGGCGGGGGAGACCCGCCCGTGCGGGTCGACCGGCGCGAGGCGCAGGGCACCGGCGCGGCGCGTGAGGGTGCGGGCCACCGCCAGGGTGGAGGAGTGGGCGAGGGGGTCGGCGATGATGATGGGTGCATCGGCGCCCGCGGCCGACAGGCCCCCCTTGATCGCCAGGTTGCGCGCCTCGGTGGGGCCCGCGGTGAAGATGACGCACTCGGTGGGCCAGCCGGTGAGCGCGGCCACGTCGCGCCGCGCGGCGTCGATGGCCTCCGCCGGCCCGCGCGCGGCCTCATGCAGCGCCATGGGGCTTCCCACATGGGCGTTCCAGCGGTCCAGCTCCGCGCGCACGGACGGGGTGAGCGGCCAGGCGGAGGCATGGTCGAGGTAGGCGGTCACCGGCCCTCCGCGAGCCGTGCGCCGAGCTCGGTGGGAAGCCCGGCGACCTGGATGGCGTTCTGCGCGCCCGGCACGTCGTAGGGGGTGCGCCTGAACCTGAGGGTGAGGGCGTCGAGGTCGAGGATCGCCCACGAGGCACGCGGGTCGAGGTCGCGGGGCTGGCCCACGGAACCGGGGTTGATGAGCCACCTGCCGGTCTCGAGCGACAGGGTCTCCTCGCCGCGCACGAGACCCCCGTCGAGGCGCCCGTCATCGCCCAGGCGCCATGCGCCCGCGAGGTGCGTGTGGCCGATGAGGATGATGCGCGCGGGGTGGGCGTCGAGGGCCGCGCGCGCCTGCTCGCCGGTGATCACGTACTCCCAGATCGGGTCGCGCGGGCTCGCGTGGAACAGCGCCACCTCGCCGTCCGGGTCCTCGGGCTCAAGTGCCGCGAGGCGGTCGAGGGAGTTCCGGTCGAGGCGCGTGCGGGTCCACTCGATGGCCGCGCGGGCGTGTGCCGTGAACTGCTCCGACCGCACGCGGCCGACGGCGGCGAGGTCGTGGTTGCCCGCGATGCAGCGCTCCGACTCGGTCACGCACACGCGCAGGCATTCCGCCGGATGCGCCCCGTAGCCCACCATGTCGCCGAGGCACCAGGTGCGCGTGATGGCGGCCTGGCGGATGGCGCGGCGGACGGCCTCGAGCGCGTGGCGGTTGCCGTGGATGTCGCTGATGATGGCGATGCGGTCGCTCACCGCGGCCTACAGTAACCGCGTGAGCCGCCTCATCCAGTTCGTGGTCGTCGGGCGCCTGCGCCCGCCGCTCGCGGACGCCGGCGCGGACTTCGAGAAGCGCATCGCCCGCATGGCGGACTTCCGGGTGGACGAAGTGGCAGCCGAGCCCGTGCAGCACGGCGACGCCCAGGTGTTCCGGCGCGAGGGCGAGCGCATGCGGGCGAAGGTGGTGCCGGGCGCCCACGTGGTGGCCATGGACTCCCGGGGGAAGCCCCCGACGAGCAGTGAGGCTCTGGCGCAGTGGCTCGGGCGCCGCCTGGAGGACACCCGCCCCACGTGCTTCCTCATCGGCGGGGCGATCGGCCTCGACCCGGCGCTCGTGGGCGACGCCGACGAGGTGATGTCGCTCGGGCCGCTCACGCTTCCGCACCAGCTCGCGCGCGTGGTGCTGGCCGAGCAGGTGTACCGGGCGCTGGCCGACCTCGCGGGGCATCCCTACCCCCGCGCGGGCGGCGCTCGCTAGCATCGCGCGCCGTGCCGACTGAGAGCCCAATCACGCCGCTCGCACGCGCCCTCGCGCGCGAGGCCTCGCAGGTGGCGGGCGGCGCGGACGCCGTGGCCATGCTCGAGCCGCCCGCCAACGCGGAGTTCGGTGACCTCGCCACCAACGTGGCGATGACGCTCGCGAAGCAGGCCAAGCGCAACCCGCGCGAGATCGCCGACGACCTCGTGGGGCGCATCGGCTCGGCCGACGGGCTCGCGGGCTACGTGGAGTCCGCAGAGGTCGCGGGACCGGGCTTCATCAACCTCACCCTCAGCCCGAGGTGGTTCGCCGACGCCGCACGCGCAATCGCCGACGCCGGCGACGACTACGGCCGCGGGCAGGCGGATCCGCGCGAGCGCATCCTCATCGAGTTCGTGTCGTGCAACCCCACCGGCCCACCGCACGTGGGGCACGCCCGGCAGGCGGCGTACGGCGACGGGGTGGCGCGCATCCTCGAGTACGCCGGCCACGATGTGACGCGCGAGTTCTACGTGAATGACTGGGGCCGCCAGATGGAGCTCTTCGGGGCGTCGGTGGCCGCCCGGTACGGCCAGCTGCTGGGCCTCGCCACCGAGGTGCCCGAGGACGGCTACCAGGGCGACTACGTCACGGCCATCGCCGAGAAGCTGCGCGAGGAGGTGGGCGACCGGTACCGCGACCAGCTCGATCCGCCGGACGCCGAGGTGCTCGCGCTCTTCGCCCTGCGCGGCCAGGAGCTGATGCTCGCCACCATCACCGAGGAGATCGCGCGCTTCCGCGTGCGGTTCGACGCCTTCTTCAGCGAGACCACCCTGCACGAGGGCGGCGCCGTGGAGCGCGGGCTCGAGGCCCTCATCGCGTCGGGCGACGCCTACGAGCACGATGGCGCGCTGTGGTTCCGCACCACGTCCTACGGTGACGAGAAAGATCGCGTGCTGCGCCGCTCGGATGGATCGACCACCTACCTGGCCGCCGACGTGGCGTACCACCTCGACAAGGCCGGCCGCGGTGACGACCGCCTGCTCGACGTGCTGGGCGCCGATCACCACGGCTACATCGCGCGCCTGAAGGCCGTGATCGCCGCCGGCGGCTACGAGCCCGACATGCTCGAGGTGCCTATCGTGCAGCTGGTGTCGCTCACCGAGGGCGGCGAGGCAAAGAAGATGAGCAAGCGCGCGGGCACGCTCGTGACGCTCGGCGAGCTCATCGACGACATCGGCGTGGATGCCGCCCGCTTCTTCCTGGTGCAGCGCAGCCACGAGACGGCCTTCGACCTCGACCTCGACGTCGCCCGTGCCGAGGGCAACGAGAACCCCGTCTATTACGTGCAGTACGCCCACGCGCGCATCGCGGGCATCCTGGCCCAGCAGCCCGAGGCCCCGGCCGATACCGGCCCGCCCGCCGAGCTCGACCCGGCCGAGCGCGCCCTGCTGCTGCAGCTGGCCCTCTGGCCCGAGGTGGTCGACGAGGCCGAGCGCCGCCGCTCACCCCACCGCGTGGCCGCGTACCTCATGGACCTCGCCCGCGACTTCCACGCCTTCTACCACCGCTGCCGCGTGGTGGGGGAGGCCCCCGAGGTGGTGGCCTTCCGCCTCGACCTCCTTCGTGCCACCCGATCGGTCATCGCGACGGGCCTCGATCTGGTCGGGGTGGAGGCGCCCGACCGCATGTAGCCGTGCGCTACCCTTGCGGCGACCCGCGGGTGTAGCTCAGTTGGTAGAGCATCAGCTTCCCAAGCTGAGGGTCGCCGGTTCGAGCCCGGTCGCCCGCTTCTCGGAGTGAGATCGCGGCCTTCTCCGCGCGCTGAGCCTGGGTGAGGGCGGCCGTGAGGCGGAGTGTCCCGGTCCGGCTGAGCGTGCGGTTGCCTGGCGGCGGCATGGGCGGACGCTACCGGTGACATGAGAGAGGTGTTGGTCGGGGCCTCTGGGGCGTGCGGCACCTGACTGGTCCACGACGGCGCGACGCGGCACTACGCTTCTCCTGCGTCTGCACGCACCCAAGGACTCCCCATGCGCCTTCGCACCACCGCAATCCTCGCGGCCGCCGCGGCGACCTCGATCGTGCTCCTCGCAGGATGCGGAGGCAGCGCGCCTGAGGCCAACCCGTCCACGGCGACGTCCACGACCGCCGTACGCCAGGCGGCGGTGCGGGCCCGGCCGGACTGCTATCCGAACTGCCAGGACGCGAACCTCAGCGGCGCGAACCTTGAGCGCGCGAACCTCAGCGGCGCGGACCTCGAGCGCGCGAACCTCAGCGGCGCGGACCTCAGCGGCGCGGACCTCGAGCGCGCGAACCTCAGCGGCGCGATCCTCTTCCGTGCGAACCTCAACTTCGCGAACCTCTCCGGCGCGAAACTTTTCCGCGCGAACCTCACCAGCGCGAACCTCTACGGCGCGACCCTCAGCAACGCGAACCTCTCCGGCGCGGACTTCCGCGCGATCTTCAACAGAGCGGACCTCAGGGACGCGAACCTCATCGGCGCGAACCTCACCAGCGCGAACCTCACGAGAGCGAACCTCACCGGCGCGAACCTCACCGGCGCGGACCTCACCAAAGCGGACCTCACCAAAGCAGACCTCATCGGCGTGAACTTCACCGGCGCGCGGTGGTCCAACACCACCTGCCCCAACCGCACGGTCACCAACATCCGCTGCTGACCGGCTGACCGCACAAGGACTCCCCGTGCACCTTCGCACCACCGCCATCCTCGCCACCGCCGCCTTCGGGCTGGCCATCCCTGCCTCCGGGCTCGCCGAGGTACCGACCACGATCGGTACCGGCAAGAAGACCTGCGTGCCCACGCGCGGGGCCTCGTGCAAGGGGATCACCCACCACCGGGTCAACCTGGCCGGGCGTGACCTTCGCGGCGTGCACTTTCATGGCACGAGGCTCCACCACGCGGACTTCCGTCAGGCCGACCTTCGCGGCGCGCGGTTCGACGGCGCGAGCCTGCGGGGAGCCGACTTCAGCGGAGCGAAGCTCAAGGGCGCGTACTTCGGGGCGCCGAGGACCACCCGCAAAGATGCGAACGCGTCATGGCTGCCGCCTGGCTGCAACCCGAACTGCTCAGGCGCGAACCTCGCCGGCGCGAACTTCACCTTCACGAACTTGCTTGACGCAAACCTCGCTAGCGCGAACCTCGCTGGCGCGAACCTGACCTACACGAACCTCGCTGGCGCGAACCTCTCTCGTGCGAACCTCGCTGGCGCGAACCTCACGTACGCCAGCCTCACCTCTGCGAATGTCAGCTACGCGAATCTCATGAGCACGCACCTGGCCGGCGCGTCCCTTTCTTCGGCGAACCTCATCGGCGCATATCTCATTGGCGCGACCCTCACCGGCGCGTATCTCGAGGGCGCGGACCTCACCGGCGCGAACCTC
>CAIYRJ010000284.1 GCA_903928615.1 uncultured Actinomycetes bacterium
CGCGAGAGCCCCCCCGGACACCCGCTCGCCGGGACGGGCGGCGAGCGCCGCGAGGATGCTCTCGCGGCGCTCGGCCACCTCGTCACGTTCCTGCCGCGCCATGGCGGCAGGCTACGCGCCCGCCCCGGCGTGGACGCGCCCGGCAGGATTCGAACCTGCGACCGTCCGATTAGAAGTCGGGTGCTCTATCCAGCTGAGCTACGGGCGCCAGCAGGCGCAGCGTAGCCCCCGGGGCTGCTACGCCAGCCCCACGCCGCCCTGCTCGAGCAGGTGGCGCACGTCCACGAGCATCTGCTGGTCGACATCCTTGTGCTTGGGCCGATGCAGGAACAGCACCTCGGAGCCGAGCTTCACCTTGTACTTGCCGTTGTGCTCCTCCTCCACGTCGGCCACCTGCTCGAGCAGCGAGATGACCTCGCGCCACTCGACATTGGCGTGGCCCTGGTGATCGAGGAGCTTCTCAAGGGTGTTGCGGTGACGGCTGCTCAGCTCATGCGACACGGGGTGCGTTCTCCGTTGGGTCGTGGTGGTGCGGGCGTGCGGCGCGAGCCTACCGCGCCCGGGAACGACGCGGGCCCCGCCACCCGGAGGTGACGGGGCCCGCGAGGACCATCAGCGTGATCGGGTGATCAGCTGTCCGGCAGCAGCTTCGTGGTGTCGATGCCGTGCTCGGCCATGATCTTGCGGAAGGTCTCGAGGACCTCCGGCGGGTACTCGGGCAGGTCCTCGTTGTCGAGGACGTACTGCGCGCGGGCCTTGATGTTGGGGCCGAAGTCCCAGTCATCATCGGCCATGAGGCGCTTGATGTCCTTCTCGGGCCACGAGATGACGCCGGGGTCACGGCCGAACTGCTCGGCCAGGGCGTCGATCTCCTCGAAGCGGCCCGGAATCGGGGCCTGCTCCTGGATGAGCCCCTTCTCGCGAAGGGCGTCCTCGAGGCCATCGGCCATCTTGCGCGGGTTGCCCATCTCCTCGTTGTTGAAGAGCGACTCGAACTTCAGGCGCACGCGCTGGCCACCGGCCTTCTGGTCCTCGAGGGGGTAACCAATGGCGTGGCCCCACGTGAACGAGTAGTGCGCCGGAAGGCCAAACGCCTTCTGGATGCCGCCGGGCTTGCGACCGAAGGCGATGAGGATCGAGCCCACGCCCATGGCCTGGCCGGCGAGCATGGCCTGGGCCACGTGCTGGCCGGTCTCGAAGCGCAGCAGCTGGTCGGTGCGCTCCACCGGGAAGCTCATGAGACGCGGAATCGTCTGCGTCATCGAGAACTCGTAGTTCCAGCCGTGGTACTTGGTGAGGGCGCCGGAAAGGGCGAGGGTCGAAAGACCATCGATGGCGCGGCCGTACCAGGCGTTCAGGTTGGTGAACCAGAAGATCAGGTGCGACGACTGGTTGATGATCTGCACGTTGAAGCCGGAGACGCACTCCTCGATCTCGTCCCAGAGGTCGGAGTCCTTGGTGACGACGACGGCCTCGGTGCAGTTGATGTTGCCCTGGCACGACGCGAAGCGCGCCGCGTTGAGCATGGTGTCGATCTTGTAGTCCTCGACCGTCCTGTTGGGGTCGTAGTACCGGAAACTACGGCGGTTGCCGATCGCCTGAAGCGTCGGCAGGTCCGGGATGTCAGAGGCTTTCACGGCCATCGAACGGGTCTCCCTGTGGGTCAGCGGGCAGGTGAAAAATGAAGCGTGCGAGACGCGATGAGGCCAATGTACACACGCAGGGGCGTCGTTGCATGGGTAACGAACTTGAACGGTCGACGGGTGCGCGATGATCGGGGCCTCGTGCGGTTGACCGGGCGAGCGCGATGGGCCGCTGTCTACCCTGCCGCCCATGCCGAAACTTCTCTTTGTCACAGTTCCCACAGACGAAGTCCTCAACAAGGAGGGGAAGGTCCGCTTCCCCGGCACTGAGGTCGCCGTCGAAAAGCTCACCGAGGCCGGTTGGGACGTCGAGATCATCGACCCTCTCTGGCCCGGGCCCCTGAAGCGGTGCGAGGAGGGTGGCGTCGACGCCGTCCTGGTCTCCTGCTTCAAGGCAGTGCCGCGCTCGCGCGACGCCGCCTCGACCCTCTCCCGCAGGCTGCCGGACATGC
>CAIYRJ010000285.1 GCA_903928615.1 uncultured Actinomycetes bacterium
CAGCGCGGCTGGCGGAGCGTCCGCTGCGTTCATGGCGTCCCACGGGATGGTGATGGAGCGTCCCTCCATCTCCACCTCGCCGGCAGCCCGCAGCTTCCCGAAGGCCGTGGTGACGGCCTCCCGGGACGCTCCGATGAGTGATGCCCACTGGGCATGGGTGAGGTCGAGGCCGATGCGCACGCCCTCCGGCGCCGCGGTGCCGATCTGCTCGGCGATCTGGTGCAGGCGGCGGCGAAGCCGGTCCTCCACGCGCATCTCCGAGACGATTCCGACGGTCTGCCGGAGGTTCGCGAGGCGGCCCGTGAGCGCCACGGCCAGGTTGACGCCGAAGCGCGGGTAGCGGGTGATCAGTGCCTCGATGGCGTGGACCGGCAGCGGGGTGACCGCGCTCGCCTCGAGGGCGACGGCGGGAGCTGCCTGCTCGAGGCCGAGCGACGAATAGACGGCGCCGGGCTCGACGATGGTCGTGGTGACCTCCTGCCCCTGCAGGGTCAGGTCGCTGAGGGCGATGCGCCCCTGGCGAACGATGTACACGTGGTCGCCGCGGGTGAGCGCGGCGGGCGCGTCGGCCTCTCGCGGCCACCTGACGAGCGGGAGACGCGCGTCAAGCAGGTCGAGGTCGCGACGTGGGATGCCGTCGAAGAGATCCAGCCGGGCGAGCGCGGGGCGCCCCTGGTCGGTGGATCCGTTGGACTGGCGTGCGGGAAGTGGTGTGAGAGTGGCCATGGGTCCACCCTCGCAGGGGGTTGTAAGAGACCTTTGAGGGCCGCGGTAACGCTCGGTGACGGCAGCATTGAGGTATGGGGGTGCGGCGGTTGCCAAATGGCGCGTGCACCCCGCCGATCACCGCTTCCCATGGAGCGATAGGCAGTTGTTAGGGACTTATGGACGTCCCGTCGCCCAGCTGAATGGTTGCACGCCCCCGGGCCCGTTCGGGAGGCCCGTGTCGCGCCGGCACATGTCAGTCCGGCGGGGGGAGGCCTCCGTCGGTTCGGATGACCCGGTCGGCGTACAGCAGGGCGATGGCGATGAGCGTGAATGGCTGCACGGCGAGCTGCACCAGGGCATTCCAGATGCCCGCCCCCCATGTGAGCGCGCTTCCGTCGAGCGGGCTGAGGATCGCCGTGCCGACCAGCCCCAGCGCCAGCTGGGCGACTGCGGTGACCACCTGGATGAGCAGGTAGGCGAGGAACACCGTCCACCACGCGCCGCGCACGAGGTCCTGGCTTCGGCGCAGGGCGTCGGTGATCCCGCGGCCGTCGATGACCACGGCCTGCCCGGCGAAGAGCCAGAGGATCGCCAGGAAGATTCCGGGGATCACCAGCGCGAACAGCCCGACGATGACACCGAGGGTCACGAGCACGAGGGCGCCGAACAGGAGCCAGAAGCGCACCCCCACCCGCTCGAGGGTCTCCCCGATGCCGGTCTTACGTCCCTCGAGGCGCCTCACGGTGGCGAGGGCCACGGCGGCGCCGCTCACCGGCAGCAGGAGCACCGCGGGGATGAGCACGATGCCGAGCACCACGAGCGCCCGGGTGACGTCGGTGGAGTCGGTGACGGCGGCGCCGGCAACGGCCGAGAGGATGCCCACCGGCACCACGGTGACGGCCGTGAGCACGATGAACAGCCACGGCTCGCGGCGGTACATCGCCCATGCCCGCGTGAGGAGCTCGCCGAAGGTGAAGGGTCCGGGTTGCGTCGTGCCCACGTCAGTCCACCGGCTCGTAGGGCACGGCGTCGCGCACCAGGTCGCCGGCGTCCATTCCGGTGCTCTGCATGAAGAAGGGCGTGAGGAGGTTCAGCGTGTGGCGGCAGGCCGGGCAGATGGGAAGCGGCGGGGGAGGGGGCACGCCGGGCGTCTCCCCGGTGAGCGAGTAGGGCGAGCCCGAGTAGCGGGCGCATGCGCCGCACTCGTCGCCGCGCGTGTCGAGGCGCACGAGGTCCCATCCGGCCGCGGTGATCTGCGCCACCCACCCCTCGTGCTGCGTGGCGTACGCCTGGGCGTCCTCGGCCAGGGCGCGCCGCTCGTCGGGGTCCCAGCCGTCACGGATGGCCACTGCGAACACCGGCGGCGGATCGGGGATGTGCCGGAACCGCTCGGTCCAGGCGTCGATCTCGGCATCCCAGTCGCGCGCGGCCACCGGTCAGTCCTCCACGAAGTCGACGGGGACCTCGTGCGGGATGATCCCGGCCTCCACTCCGCGGCGCAGCAGCTCGCGTACGGCCTCGCGGCCATCCTCGCCGTAGTCGAGGGTGCGCTCGTTGACGTACATGCCCACGAAGCGGTCGTTGAGGTCATCGTCGAGGCCGCGCCCGTACTCGGCCGCGTACGCCAGGGCGTCGGCCCGGTGCTCGAGGCTGAAGCGGATGCTCTCGCGCAGGATGTGCGAGAGCTCCACCATCGCCTGGTCCCCGAGGTCGCGGCGCACCACGTTGGCGCCGAGGGGCAGCGGCAGGCCGCCGGTGAGCTCGTGCCACCAGGTGCCGAGGTCGAGCACGTTCACGAGGCCCTGCGACTCGTAGGTGAGCTGGCCCTCGTGGATGACCAGGCCGGCGTCGGCCTCGCCCCGCTCCACGACGTCGAGGATCTGGTCGAACGGCACGATGAGCGGGTCGTCGATGCGCCCGGCGGCCAGCTGCAGTTCGAGGAACGCGCTGGTGAGGGTGCCCGGCACAGCCACCTTCATGCGCGGCAGATCGGCGGGGTCCACCTGCTCGCGCGCCACCACCATGGGGCCGTACTGCTCGCCCATCGAGGCCCCATGGGGCAGCAGGCGGTACTTGTCGGCGACGGTGGCGTAGGCATGCACCGAGATGGCGCTCACCTCGAGGCGGCCCTCCATCGCCCATCGGTTGAGGGTCTCGATGTCGCGGAGGAGGTGCTCGAACTCGAAGTCACCGGTGGGGATCAGGTCCTTCGCGAGCGCGTAGAACATGAACGCGTCGTCGGGGTCGGGGCTGTGACCCAGGCGGATCAGCGTCATGCGGTTCATCCTCCGGTCGGCGTACGGGCCGGGGAACCCTATCGCCGCGAGCTAGCCGGGGCGGGGGGAATCGGGCAGCAGCACGCACATGCCCTCGCCCTCGGCCACCAGCACCTCGCCGGCATGGATGCTCACCACCGCGCGGAAGCCCCGGTCGCTCTTCTGGATCAGCCTGCCGCGGAGCGTGAGCTCGGTGCCCTCGAGCGACACGGGCTTGCGCAGCCAGTAGCGCACCTTGGCGGTCATTCCCCAGAGGTCATGCGGCGCGCCGGCGTACACGAGCATCTCGTCCACCAGCAACCCGACCACGCCGCCGTGCAGGCGCTCCGGCCATCCCTGGAAGCGCTCGTCGGGGGTCCATGTGGCCACGGCGTCGGTACCGTCGCGGAACACGTGCAGGCCGAGGCCCGACTCGTTGTCGGACCCGCAGACGAAGCAGTGCGTGATCTCGGGCGGGTTGAGGAGCTCTCCGGCATCCGTGCTCATGGCAACATCGTCGCATGTCGGCGTGGGAGGCGCAGGTGGCGCGCGTGGCCACCGAGCACGGGGACCGCTGGATGGCCTGGCGGGAGGGTGGCGTCGTGGCGGTGGCCACCTCGCGACGCGAGGCCACGCGGCGGGCGATTGCAGCGGGCGCCGTGCGCGTGGTTGCGGGCGATGCCCGGCGGGCGCCGGCGGATCCCGACTGGGCGCTGCTGCCCGGTGGCTTCCGCGGAAGGGCGCTCCGCGCGTGCCGGGCGATCCCGCGCGGGCAGGTGGTCACCTACTCGGAGCTCGCCCGCCGGGCGGGGAGCCCGGGGGCCGCCCGCGCGGCGGGATCTGCCATGGCGGCGAATCCGCTCCCGGTGGTGATCCCCTGCCACCGCGTGGTGCGGTCCGACGGCGGCCTCGGCGACTACTCGGCGGGCGGCACCGCTGCGAAGCGCCGGATGCTGCGCGCGGAGGGGGCGCTGCCCACGGCGACCTGAGCGCCGCCGGGCGGCCCATCGCTGCTACTGTGCCGCGCCGTGGTCGCATTCCTGGTCGTCATACACG
>CAIYRJ010000286.1 GCA_903928615.1 uncultured Actinomycetes bacterium
CCGAGATGGAGCGGGTGAGCATCGCCGTGTACGAGCGGGCGGCGGCCGACTGCGCCAAGGCTGGGATCATCCTCGCCGACACCAAGTTCGAGCTTGGCGTGGCGCAGGGCGCGCTCACCCTCGGCGACGAGGTCTGCACTCCCGACTCCTCCCGCTTCTGGCCCGCAGACACCTGGCAGCCCGGCACCTCTCCCCCCTCGTTCGACAAGCAGTACCTTCGCGACTGGCTCGACCAGAGCGGGTGGGATCACTCGCCGCCCGGGCCCGAGCTTCCGGCCAACGTCGTGGCCGGCACGCGCGAGCGGTACGTGGAGGCCTACGAGCGCATCACTGGTCGCTCGTTCGATGAATGGCTCAAGGAGGCCGCTGAATGACCCTGGTCGTCGTCACCGTCATGCCGAAGAAGGGGGTGCTCGACCCCCAGGGGCAGGCCGTGCAGGGCGCGCTCGCGCACATGGGCTTCGCCGGGGTGAGCGACGTGCGCGTGGGCAAGCGCATCGAGCTCGAGATCGGCGGTGACGACCCCGCGGGCCAGGCCACCAAGATGTGCGAGGACCTGCTGGCCAACAACCTGATCGAGGACTACTCGGTGGAGGTGGCCGGGTGAGCGCAGCCCGGGTGGCGGTGCTGAGGTTCCCGGGCACGCTCGACCACGAGAGCGCCGCGCGCGCGGTGCAGGGCGTGGGCGCCGAGCCGGTGTTCACCCACCATGAAGACACGGCGCTGCCCGACGGCACGGTGGCCGTGGTGATCCCGGGCGGGTTCTCGTATGGCGACCACCTGCGCCCCGGGGCGCTCGCCAGCCGCACGCCCATCATGGGCGCGGTGAAGGCCCACGCGGCCGGCGGCGGAAAGGTGCTGGGCATCTGCAATGGCTTCCAGATCCTCTGCGAGAGCGGGCTGCTCCCCGGCGTGCTGCGCCCCAATGCGTCGCTGAGCTTCATCTGCCGGCAGGCCGAGCTCGAGGTGGCCGACTCCGGCACGCCCTGGACCGGCGGCCGCGCCGAGGGCGAGACCCTGTCGATCCCCTTCAAGCACCACGACGGCGCGTGGTTCGGCGACCCGGGCAGCACGCGGGTGGTGCTGCGCTACCGGGGGGAGAACCCCAACGGCAGCATCGACAAGATCGCCGGCATCTCGAACCTGGCCGGCAACGTGATGGGGCTCATGCCGCATCCCGAGGAGGCCCAGGATCCCCTGCTGGGGTCCGTGGATGGTCGCGTGCTCTTCGCCGCGCTGGTCGCATGAGCCCCACAATGGGCGACAGCGGCAAGCCGCTCTACGAGGAGCTCGGCCTGCTGCAGAGTGAGTACGAGCGCGTGGTGAGCCTGATGGGCCGCGAGCCCACCGACCCCGAGCTCGTGATGTTCAGCCTCATGTGGAGCGAGCACTGCTCGTACAAGCACAGCAAGCCGCTGCTCAAGGGCTTCCCCACCACCGGCCCGCGCGTGGTGATGGGCCCGGGCGAGAACGCCGGTGCGGTGGACGTTGGCGACGGCCTGGCGATCGTGTTCAAGGTGGAGAGCCACAACCACCCGAGCGCGGTGGAGCCCTTCGAGGGCGCGGCCACCGGCGTGGGCGGCATCGTGCGCGACATCATCGCCGTTGGCGCCAAGCCCATCGCGCTGCTCGACAGCCTGCGCTTCGGCACCTTGGACAGCCAGCGCAGCCGGTTCCTGTTCCGGCGCGCGGTGGAGGGCATCGGCCACTACGGCAACTGCATCGGCATCCCCAACGTGGGCGGCGAGGTGCAGTTCGACGAGCGCTACGAGGACTCATGCCTGGTCAACGCCATGTGCGTCGGCGTGGTGCCGCACGACAAGATCTTGAGTTGCGCGGCGCGGGGCCTGGGAAACCGGCTGGTGCTCATCGGCAACCGCACCGGGCGCGACGGCATCGGCGGGGCGTCGGTGCTGGCATCCGCCGAGCTGGGCGACGACGATGCCGACAAGCGCCCCAGCGTGCAGGTGGGCGACCCCTTCACCGAGCGCAAGCTCATGGACCTCTGCCAGGCGCTGAACGACGCCGACCTGCTGGTGGCGCTGCAGGACCTGGGCGCCGCGGGCCTCACCAGCGCGGCCAGCGAGATGGCCAGCCG
>CAIYRJ010000287.1 GCA_903928615.1 uncultured Actinomycetes bacterium
ACCCGGTGAGGTGGTTCTGCTACCCGGCCGGCCGCAACGACGCGGAATCCGCGGCATCCGTGGAGAAGGCCGGCTACCTGCTGGGGTACACCACCGAGGGCGGATCCGTGCTGCAGGCCGACTCCCTCTCCCAGCTTCCGCGCGTGCGGGTGAGCGGCGGCGGGTCGCTGCAGCAGTTCGCCGCGTCGGTGAAGGCCGCGACGGCGGCCAGCTGACCTCGCGTTCGCGTCGCTAGCGCACGCGCACGGCGTCGCGCAGGCCCGACTGGCCATAGGGCCCGGTGGCGAGCACGGTTACCGTGTACCTACCCGCCGGGGCGAGCTTCTTGCCGATCATGCCGTTCCACGTAACCGTGCGCCGGCCCTTCGCCATGCGCTTGCCGTTGGCGAGGGTGGCCACCACGCGTCCGGTAGATGACGTGACCCGTGCGGTCACGCGCGCGCCGCGCGACAGGGTGAACGACGCCGTGACCTTGCGCTTCTTCTTGGCGCCCGTGCTGCTCACGCGCAGCGAACCGAGAGTGCCATCCACCACGAGGATGCGCTTCTGGCTTGTGGGGGCCGAGCCATCGGCGGGCGTGAGGTTGGCCGTCACGGTGTACGGACCCTCCTTCATGCCGAGGGCCTTGGGGTCGATGGTGACAGGTGTGTAGGCGGGGTCGCCGGTGCGATTGATGATGGTGGAGCTGTAGCCGCCCCCGCGGCGCGCGATCGTGACGGAGGTCGTGCCGGCCACGGGCGACTGCGCGCCGAGCGTGATGGAGTCAGCGATGCCATCGCCGTTGGGCGTCACGCGGTTGTCGGCGGGAATCGACAGCTGCGCGCCCATGTAATAGGCCACGAGCATGTCGGAGATGGCGCGCTCGCTGCTCCAGGGGATGAGCTGGTTCGCGCCCACGGCCATGAGCGACGAGCCGCCCGAGTCGAAGCCGATGGCCTCGACCGCCCCGAGGGAGGCCATCATCTGGCCCTGCTCCGCCGCGGTATAGCCGCGCACGCCCTGCTGCGGGCCCTCCGACACCACCATGAGCACGGCGCCATCGGCGGTCTGGCCCACGGCGGTGCGGGTGGTGCGGCCCCCCAGCTGGGTCGACGTGAAGCCCTCGCCGGCGTCCGGCACGGCCACGCCGCCCTGCACGATCATCGGGCCACCGCCCACCGCGCCCCAGGCGTCGGCGCCGATGCCCGGGATCGCCGCCTCGATCTCCACGCGTGCCCCGTTGGGCAATTCGTTCTGGATCGACGTGCCCGAGCCGGCCTTGCCCGAGAGCACCACCTGGCCGTCGGCGATCGTCGCGCCGCCCCCGGGCACCTGGGCGATCACCGTGCCGCTCACCCGGCCGTTCACGGCGATGCCGCCGCCGCCATCGAGGGCGATCACCACCTCGTAGACCGATCCGGTGGGCGTGGGCGCCCCGCGCTCGGGCGTGTACACCACCACGCCGGTGCTCGACGTGGATGGCAGCGGCCGGTTCACCGCGCGGAAGGTGCGGATGGGGAAGGGCGTGGCGGCCGTCTCGTCGAGGCGCTGGTACCGGCCGGCGAGCGCGAGGCGCCCCACCGACAGCACGCCCCCGCCGCCGATGGTGAGCGCGGAGCGCGCCGGCTCGGGGCTGGCGAGAAGTCGCGTGCCCACCGAGAGGATGCCGCTCGGCGTTCCGGTGGCCAGATCGAAGTAGTCGGCGTTGATGCCCGCCGTGGCGCCCTGCGCCAGGCGCGACGCCATGCCGTCGCTCAGGGTCGCGCGCCGCGTGAGCGACCCCGACGCCT
>CAIYRJ010000288.1 GCA_903928615.1 uncultured Actinomycetes bacterium
ACCCTCGATGAGATCCCCGACACCGTCGCGGAGCTCACCACCAAGTACGGACTGGGGGCGGCATGAGCACCAAGGAGAGCCCGTTCCCCGCAGCGCCGGTGGAGGCGGAGTGGCGTCGCCAGAGCGACCTCACCAAGTTCTACGCGCTGTTCCCGTCGCCCGCGCTCGCGCGCGACATCTTCAACATCGTTGAGGGCCAGCGCATCGAGGCGCTGATCCGCCGCCAGTACCCGGGCATCCGCCGTGACATGGACCTCATCCAGGAGCAGACGCTGCGGCGCCGCGAGGAGATGGGCACGTCTCCGGCCGACCTGCCCGAGGTGGGGCAGGTGATCGACGCCCTGATGGTGGCGACCATGGACGGCGACCCGCCGTTCGACGACATGTCGGCTCACGTGCGTGAGGCCAGCGAGGGCGCGATCGCCATGCTGCCCGAGGTCGAGGGCGAGGGCGCCACCGTGGGGGACACCGCCCGCGTGACCGCCCGCATCTACTCGATGATCGACGAGGTGATGCAGGCCGGGCGCCGGGGCATCACCGACCCGTTCTCGGAGGAGGCCAAGCAGCAGCAGGCCCAGAAGCCCGAGCAGGGCGAGGGCGAGCAGGAGGTCGGCGACGTCGACTTCAACCCGCTCGACGAGTACGAGCCAATGGAGATGCCGCCGTTCGTGCCGCCGGTGATGGAGGAGCTCGTCCAGCCCGAGTCCGACGCCATGAACCAGATCGAGGCCGAGGGGGCCGAGGGCGACAAGGACAAGGACGGCAACAAGGGCGAGGACGCCGAGGCGGAGTCGATGGAGGCCGCCGACAAGGTGATGCAGGCCCAGCAGGTGTCCGAGGGCCAGATGGAGGAGGACGGCGCGGCCCAGAAGGCCGAGTCCGAGGCCGACATGGAGGAGAGCGGCCGGGGCAGCGACGCCGAGGGCGAGGAGACCCCCGATTCCGCCGGTGGCATGACCCCCGAGGGCGCCGGCCCCGAGGTGGGCCAGGGCGATGAGCCCGAGGAGGAGGACCTCGGCGAGCAGGTCTTCATGTACGACGAGTGGGACCACCGCATCGAGGACTACCGGCCGTCGTGGTGCACGCTGCGCGAGACGCGCGCCACCCGCGAGGTGCCGGCCTTCGTGGCGGCGGTGTTCCACGAGTACGGCGGCGTGGTCACGCAGATCCGCCGGAACTTCCAACTCATGCGCCCCGAGCGCATGCGCAAGATGAGGTTCCAGTCGGAGGGCGACGACCTGGACATCGACGGCCTCGTCGAGCACGTGGTCGACCGCCGGGCGAAGGTGACGCCCACCGACCGCGTCTACATCAAGCGCGACAAGAAGGATCGCGACGTGACCACGGCGTTCCTCGTGGACATGTCGTCATCCACCGACCGCAAGATCGACGGCCGCAAGCGCATCATCGACATCGAGAAGGAGGGCCTCATCCTGATGTGCGAGGCCCTCGAGGCCATCCGCGACGAGTACGCCATCTACGGCTTCTCGGGCAACGGCCGCGACGATGCGCAGTTCTACACCGTGAAGGAGATCGGCGAGCGCTACGACGACCGCGTGCGCTGGCGCATCGGCGGCATCTACGGGCGCAGCAAGACCCGCATGGGTCCGGCCATCCGGCACGCGACCAAGCGACTCATGAGCGTGGACAGCAGCGTCAAGCTGATGATCCTGCTCACCGACGGCCGGCCGTACGACTCCGACACCTACCAGGACAACGCCTACGCGCAGGCCGATACCCAGATGGCCCTGCGCGAGGCCCGCCGCGAGAAGATCCACCTCTTCTGCGTGACGGTCGACCAGGAGGGCGCCGACTACCTGCCGCAGATGTACTCGGACGCAAACTTCGTGGTGATCGACGACGTCCGCACGCTGCCGCAGAAGCTTCCCCAACTGTACCGGCGGCTCACGACCTAGCCGGCTACTGGAACTGGACGGGGAGCCTCGGGGAGCCGACGATGAAGAACTGACGGAACTGCTCGCCGAAGATCCTGGCCTCGCTGCCCGTCACCTTGAAGGCGGCAGGGCCGTTCGCGAGGATCCGGGTGTTCACGTCGGACCCCTGCGCGCGCTTCCACTGGCAGGTCATTCCCGAGTCATCCGGCGCGAGCACCGCCAGGCGCACTGTCGGGGCTGGGGTGGTCGGCACGAGGGCCTCGCTGGCGCTGTTCGTGATGGGAGTGACGACGGGCCGGGGCCGCGGGCCCGGCCGGCCCGACCTCCTCATCCGCGCCCGCTCGATGCGTGCGGTCTCCGCGAATCGCTCGTTCGCGCCGGCGGGCTTCAGCACCGGGCACGGCGGGGGCGGTGACGCCGGGCAGGTCGGGAGCGCATCGAGGGAGGAACTCGCGTCGCCAGGCATGAGCGAGTTCGGCGACGCCCCCGCGGCGGGCCTGTCGACACACGGCTCGGGTGCGGGCGTCGGCGCGCCGGGGGTGTCGGTGAGCACGAAGTGCAGGTAGTTGAGCGGGTTGCGGTCGCCGGTGGTGCGCTCCTTCAGGAAGGCCGCGAAGCGCGTGGGCACGTCGCGCCAGTCGGCGCCGCTGAACGGCTGTCGCGCCTTGCCGCGCTCGGGGTAGTTGTACATCTCGAGCCATACGCCCCCGGCGCGTGACATCGCGGACATCACCTGCGAGTAGTTGCGCCGCATCTCCTTGCCGTTCTCGCCGAGCGTGCGATTCGGCCCCAGGCCGGCGGAGATCGAGGTGCTCACCCCGGGCGCCACGTAGAAGTGGATGCGGCTGGCGTACGACACGCCGGGCTGGAAGGGCTTCTTCGCGAGCGCGATCATGGCGTTCTTGAGGCGCTCTCCCGGGCTTCCGGCCTCGGACTCGCCCGCCGGAGTACCGAACACCGCGCCGATCTCGTCCACGCCGACGCGGTTGGCGCCGCAGGTGTTCACGCCCGCCGGCGTGACGCACCGGCGATCGACGGCGGCCTTGAGCATCGCGGCCATGGCGTCGGCGGTGGGCTTGGCGGCCAGGGCCGAGCCGCTGACCTTCCACATGCGCTGCGTGCCGCCTCCGGCGAGCGCGGCGTCGCCGGCGGAGTTCGAGGGCTCCTGCCGGAAGAGCCAGGGCAGCTCGCGCATGCCGGTGGACGAGCCGAGGATCTCCTTGGCGGCGGGGTCGGTCACGTAGAGGATCGACATCCGCTCCTGGACGTCGGGCATGACGATCTCGGGGGGATCGTCCGGGGGCGTGGTGAGGATGGGCAGGTAGCCGCTCGAGCTCATCCAGAAATCCTCGGGAGGCGTGGGCACCGTGCCGTCGGTGGTGATGCTCGGCACGATCGCGCCCGAGACGAGCGATGACGTCACCACCACGGGGTTGATCAGCCCGGGGTCGATGCCGGGCCGCGGGCTCCCGAATGCCGGGGCGGCGGCGCCGATGATGGCTGCGGTGGCCGCGAGGGCGATGAGGGGGCGACGCATGGGGATCCTCCGAGCGGGTACGCCCCAACGGTACACCCTGCGCAGGATCGACCTACTGCGGCGGGGTCGGCGCGCAGGCGGCCGCCGCTAACCCATGCGGGCGATGTCGTGAAACCCGAAGGGGATGCGGAGCCAGCGGACCGCGTCAGGCATGCTCCCGTATGAGCGCATGAGGACGCCACCGCCACTTCGCCCGTTCCACCGCCGCGCGCCGCGCGGCCGCATCACGCCGCGCAGCATCTCGGCCGCTCTCACCGCGGCGGCGGTGGCCGGTGCGGCGGTGCTGATCGGACTGGGCTGCGGCGGGGGTCCGTCGGTGGAGATCACGCCGTCGGAGGCTGCCCCCGGAAGCCCGTCATCCCTGCAGGTGCCTGATCCTCCGGCGGGCAAGGCGGGCTTCGACCCGCGCACGCTGGCCGCCCTTCCCCAGGGGGCAGGGGACCCCAAGGCGCAGCAGGTACCCACCCTTTCGGTGACCCTCGACGGATCCCTCGGCCTTTCCACCTCCCTCACGCCCACCCTCACGTGGCCGGACGGGCCCTCGTCGGGCGTCGAATGGAAGGTCATCGACCTCGCGGGCAAGTCGGTGGTCGCCGAGGGCGGGCGCGGCAACACCCTGCGGGTTCCCGGTGGCGTGCTCAAGGGCGGAAACGCCTACCTGTGGAGCGCATCGGCCGGGGGGAAGACCTTCGGGCCGCACATGATGCGGGTTGACCTCCAGCGGTCCGACGTGCAGGGCGTGGTGGACTACTCGGGCGTGGGCGTGGCAGCCGTGGTGGGCGAGCCGGTCATCGCCGTCGGCACGCCGGCCGTCCAGTCCGCCGGCGGGCCCGTGGCCGTCGGCCTCAACTACCAGCCGACCAATCGCCTGTCGGCTGTCGCGACCCCCGGCCTGCCCGCCGGGTGGCAGATGAGCGCGTCGTCCAGCGCCCCGTGGACGGTGCTGCGGCGCCCGTCGAAGGACCGCATCGAGCTCACCGACTCCTCCGGCCAGGTGGTGCCCTTCCGCGAGACCTCGCCCGGCGCATGGGCTGCCGACTGGGGAGCCGGGCAGGGCTGGCCCAGCGGCCAGTACGCCGTGCTCGCGCAGGCGCAGGGGGTCGCGAATGCGCCCTTCCAGATCACGGACCGGACGGGCCAGGTGACGACGTTCCCGGCCCCGGGCGCCGGCGGGTCCTCGTACCCGTCGTCCACGTGGTCGGCGAAGAACCCCACGCCGCAGTCCGACTACGACGCCTCCGGGCGCCTGACGAGGATCACCGACCCCGTGTCGGGCAGGAGCGTCACCCTTGCCTATGGGGGCTCCGGATCCTGTCCCAGCGCCGCTGGCAGCGGATTCATCGGCGCGCCGTCGGGGATGCTCTGCTCGGTGACCGGATGGGATGGCTCGGTCACGGACGTCTTCTACGCCCAGCGCGCGGGTGCCGCGGTGATCGCGCGCGTGGTCACCGACGCCCAGGCCGGGGGCCAGAAGCTCGCCCAGACCGACATCGGATACGACGCCGCGGGCCGGCCGGATCGCATCCGCGCGCCGCTGGCGAATTCGGCGATCGCGTCGGGAGTGCTGCCCGACGGCCTCGGACCCGGCGATGCCGCGGTGCTCACCACGGTCGCCTACGACTCCCAGGGCCGGGTGGCCAAGGTCACCCGCCCGGCAGGCGTACTCTCCGGCGGCCAGGGCACCGTGCCCGAGCGGGTGGCGCGCACCTTCACGTATCCCGAGGCCGGAAAGATCGTGGTGGCGCAACCCGGGCGCGATCAGCCGATCTCGGCCGCCACGGCGTCGCCCGCCACCATGCTGGTCACGGAGACCACGGACGCCGTCGGCCGCCGGACGTCCATCGAGTGGAACGCGGCGACCCAGACGACGAAGCAGGTCACTGCCCCCGGCGGAATGGTGACGCGTCATTCCTACGACGCCCTTGGCCGCCCGACGGAGATGACCGGGCCGAGTGCCGACCCCGATGCCCCCGGTGCCCCGCGCGTGTCGTATCGCTACGACACCAGGACCGGCAGCGGGTCCACCGGGGCACCCGTCCCCATCCAGGGGCTCATGGCCACCTACTGGCAGGGCGGTGCCTTCCAGGGGACGCCCGCCGGGGCGTCGATCGGCCCCCGCATCGATGGCGGTGATCCGAGCAGGCTCGAGCTCCGGTGGCCCGCGAGCCCCGTGGGCGGAGGGGCGTTCTCGGCTCGCCTGGAGGGACTCCTGGTGGTGCCCGAGGGTGGCATCACGCAGATCACCAATGCCGTGCCGGCGACGCAGGTGTGGGTGGACGGCATCCGCTGCCAGGCGGCCTGCCCGCCCTCGCTCGGACTCGCCGGGAGAAAGGCCGGAAGCCTGCTCCAGCTGAGGATTGACCTGCGCTCGAGCCCGGCGGGCAGGGCGACCGCCGGCGTCACATGGACCACGCCCGGGGCTGCCGGGGCCGTGGCCATCCCGGCCTCGGCCCTCCGGCCCGGGTTGCCGCAGGCCAGCGCCACCACGGTGCGCGACCAGGTCTCGGCGGGCGCGGCGGTGACCGACCTCACCACGCAGATCGCCTTCAGCCCGTCGGACCCGCAGCAGGTCACCTCCGCGCGCTCCGCCTCGGGCAAGGTGGCCACCCGGGCGTACGAGGCCTACGCGCCGGGATCCGGCGCATTCGGCCGGGCCACGGGCTACACGTCTGCCGGGAAGGACACCACCACCACCGACTACTACGGTGTGGGTGAGTCGGGCAAGACGTCCTGCCCGGGGGCCGCCGCGAACCAGGGCGGCCTGGTGGCCACCCGCACGACCCCGGGCGGCCTCTCGATCACGCAGGCGTACGACGCCGCCGGCAACGTGGTGGGCCAGCAGGCCTCAGGCCAGTCGGTCACCTGCCGCACGCTGGACTCCACGGGAAGGCTCGTGCGCTCGCAGACCGGGCCCGTGGTCACCACGCACGACGCCGCGGTGCAGGACAACCCCATGCACGCCCGCGTGGCGGTCACCGACGGCGCCACCCGCACGAGCTCGTCGGTGATCGACCTGCTCGGGCGCACCGTGCGCTCCACCGATGTATGGGGAACGGTGGTCACCACCTCGTACGACTCCGAGGACCGCCCGGTCGAGGAGCGCACGGTCACGGCCAAGGGCCAGGCCACCACCACCACCTACGCCTACACCTCTGATGGCCAGGTGCAGGAGGTCACCCGCGACGGCCAGGTGCTGGCGGAGATGGGCTACCAGGACTCCACCGGCAGGCTCAGCGGCGCGGAGTACGCCAATGGATCGAGCCTCAGCCTCTCCTACGACGCCAATGGCAACGTGTCGGCACAGACCCTCTCGATCGGCGGGGAGGAGGTCGGCAACACCGTGTCCATCGGGCCGTCCGGCCGCATGTTGCGGCGCGAGATCACCGGTGCCGGCGCCGATGCCACGTGGGAATACGGCTACGACAGGGACGGCAGGCTCATCAAGGCGTCACTGTCAGGCACCGCCCCCTACGGCGTGCAACCCGGTGACTGGTCGTACGAGCTCAACAACGCGTCCGAGCGCACGAGGATCACCAGCCCCCTCACGCCGAAGGAGGGCTTCACCTACGCCTACGCTCCGTCCGGGGCGATGACCTCCACGTCGGACACGCGCTTCGGGAACCGGTTCGACTACGACGCCGCGGGACGTGCCACCCGTGCCGGTCCCCTCACGCTTGCCTACGACCCGACCGGGGCGGTGGAGCGCATATCCGATGGCACCACGACCGAGAGCAGGGTGCTCGCCGGCGGGCAGATCATCGCCACCGCCATCACCACGCCCCAGGGCCAGAAGGCCATTCGCTATTCCTCATCGGGCCTCATGCTCACGACCGATGGCCTCGTGGATTCGCAGATGGTGAGCCTGCCCGGTGGCGTGAGCGCGCAGCTGCCGCCGCCACCCGCGCCCGGCACGGGCGGCGGCCCCGCGCAGGCCGACCCCGCCACCGGCACTGCGACCACGGCCACCACCACCGCGGCTGCGCCCGAGCCCGCCACCACCGCGGCTGCGCCCGAGCCCGCCACCACCGCGGCTGCGCCCGAGCCCGCCACCACCGCGGCTGCGCCCGAGCCCGCCACCACCGCGGCTGCG
>CAIYRJ010000289.1 GCA_903928615.1 uncultured Actinomycetes bacterium
ACCCAGCACCTCCCCGAGTCGCTCGGCACCACCGACCATCGGCGCACCACGGGCAGCTTCGACGGCAACGACCACCTCGTCGACCTCGAGGAGGGATCGCTCATCGCCCGCGCCGCCGGGGAAGTGGTGCACTCGGTGCCGAGCCACCACCACCAGGCGGTCGATCGCGTGGGCGATGGCCTGGCCCTTACGGGGGTCTCGAGCGGTGACGGCGTGGCCGAGGCCAGCGAGTTGCCGGGCCACCGCTTCGCCCTCGGAGTGCAGTGGCACCCGGAGGCCGATCCCACCAGCTCCGTGATCGCGGCGCTCGTGGACGCCGCGCGCGGCGCCTAGCCCCGCTCCATCTCCACGCCGAGGCCCTCGAGGGTCTGCACGCCGCCGTTGTCCACGTGGATGATCGGTCCGCGCCCCTCGCGCGCGAGCGCGCTGGCCGCGAGTCCCGCGCGCTTGCCCGCCGCGCAGATGACCGCCAGCGTGCGCCCGGTGGGGATGTCGCCCGGGCCGTCGCGGAACGCCCAGTACGGACGGTTCACCGACCCGGGGATGCGGAACTCCTCGAACTCCGAGTGGTCGCGCACGTCAACCACGAGCACGCCGTCCTCGGCCGCGAGCCGGTCGGGCAGGTCGACCGCGCGCACGCGCTCGATAGCGGAGGTCGGCAGCCCCTCGTCGAGGTATGCCGAGAAGCCCCCGGCCAGCACGCCGATGATGTCGCGGCGGCCCACCGCCGCCAGGCGCTCGGCCATGTCGCGGGCCTGGGCCTCGTCGGATCCCACGAGCAGCAGCGTGTCGTCGCGCCCCGCCACCAGAGCCGCCCGCGTGGCGAAGCCCGATCCGGCGGTGGGGACCGAGAGCGACCCGGGCACGTGCGCGGCGGCGAACGCCGCGGACGATCGGCCATCGATCACCAGCCCGCCGGCCTCTGCCCGGCGGAGGAACTCGTCGCCGTCCAGGGCCGGAGGCGGCGCAAGCGGCGTGACCAGCGGGCCGTTGTTCATGCCCACCACGCGGTCGAGGTCGGGGGGCTTCACGGCCAGGCGCGAGATGAGCTCGTCGGTGAAGTCACCGACGTCGATGGCGGTGAGAAGGGGGGAGTGGGCCCGCTCGTAGCCGATGGTGGAGGATGTCTTGGCGCTGATGCGGCTGCTGCCGCACAGCGAGCCCCCGATGTGGCCCGGGTACACCTCGACCCAGTCGGGCAGGTCCATGAGGCGCTTGATGCTGCGGTACTGGTCCTTCGCGCCCTCCACGGCGTCCACCGCCAGGTCGGGGCGCCCGACGTCGCCCACGAAGAGCGAGTCGCCGGTGAGCACCGCCCAGGGCTCGGGCCCGCGGCTGGCGTCGATGAGCAGCAGCCCGGTGTGCTCGGGGCGGTGGCCCGGCAGGTGCAGGGCCTGCAGGCGCACGCCGCCCAGGTCGACCACCGCGCCGTCGACGAGCGGCTCGTGGGGGAACTCCGCGTCCGCGAGGGGGCTGAGGTGCATCGTGGCGCCGGTTGCCTCGTGCAGTCGGCCTCGCCCCGACACGTGATCGGCATGCGTGTGGGTCTCGATGATGTGCGTGATGCGCACGCCGCGGCTGCCCGCGGCCTCGAGGTAGGGGGCGATGTCCCACTGGGGGTCCACCACGGCCGCCTGGCCGCTCTCGAGGTCTCCCACGAGGTACGACGCGCACCCGAGATCCTCGTTGATCACCTGCCGGAAGAGCATTGCCACCCCGCGGTTGCCTCAGATCGCCGTAAGCATTGCGCACGGCCCGGATACATGGCGTAACACGGCCCGCTGGTAGCCTCACCCGCATGCCCATCGTGGAATGCATGACCGACCTCGTGGGGGGCACTCCCCTCGTGCGCCTCTCGACCCTGTCTGAGGAGACCGGCGCCACCATCCTCGGCAAGCTCGAGGCCGCCAACCCCGCCGGCAGCGTGAAGGACCGCATCGGCCTCGCCATGGTCGAGGCCGCCGAGGCCGAGGGGGCAATCACCCCGGGCGAGAGCGTCATCGTGGAGCCCACCTCGGGCAACACCGGCATCGCGCTCGCATTCGTGGCCGCCGCCACGGGCTACCGGTGCATCCTCACCATGCCCGAGAGCATGAGCATGGAGCGCCGCGCGCTGCTCAAGGCCTACGGGGCCGAACTGGTGCTCACGCCGGCCACCGAGGGCATGCGGGGCGCCATCGCCAGGGCGCAGGAGATCGCGGCCGAGACCCCCGGGGCATTCATTCCCCAGCAGTTCGAGAACCCCGCCAACCCGGACGTGCACGCGCGCACCACGGCGATCGAGATCTGGGACGACACCGACGGCGCCGTCGACTTCTTCGTGGCGGGCGTGGGTACCGGCGGCAGCGTCACCGGCGTGGGGCACGTGCTCAAGGAGCGCAAGCCCGAGGTGAAGATCGTGGCGGTGGAGCCCGTGGACTCCCCGGTGCTCTCGGGCGGCGAGCCCGCACCGCACCGCATCCAGGGCATCGGCGCGGGCTTCGTGCCCGGCGTGCTCGACACCGGCATCTACGACGAGATCATCCAGGCCAGCGCGGAGGACGCCTTCGAGGTCTCGCGCCGGCTGGCCCGCGAGGAGGGGATCCTCACCGGCATCTCCGCCGGCGCCAACGTGTGGGCGGCCATGCAGGTGGCCAAGCGGCCTGGCAACGAGGGCAAGGTCGTGGTCACGATCATCTGCGACACGGGCGAGAGGTACCTCTCCACCGCGCTCTTCGCCGAGGCCTAGGCCCCGGCGGCGGCCAGACCGCCTAGCTCCTGATCAGCAGCTCGCGGGTGCCGCGCTCGCGGAAGCCCAGCGCGCCGAAGAAGGCCCGGGCCTCGGGGGTGTCCTCTGCCTCCATCAGCAGGTGGGTGCCGCCCGACGTGCGCGTGGCACGCGCCGCGGACGAGATGAGCATGCGGGCCACGCCCTTGCGGCGCTCCTCGGGCACCACGCCCAGCCACCAGATGATGCCCTCGGGCACCTGCGTGAAGCAGAAGCCGATGAGGGTGTCGCCGCGCAGGGCCACGGTGAAGTCGCCGTAGCCCGCGCCCTGGTTGTAGCCCGTGGGCCTGCCCATGGCCTTGTAGATGGCCAGCCCGTGGAGTGCATCGAACTCGGCGTCGTCGTAGCGCTCGGCCATGGCGTTGTCGTAGGTGAGCAGGCGCACGCCGTCCGCGGGCTCGGCCTCGGGCAGGCCCTCGATCGCCCGCGCGAACTGCACGGTGGTCGCGTACGGCTCGAATCCCGCTTCGCGGGCGATGCCGGACACCGGATCGCCTGGCTCCAACGCCATGTCGTAGGGAGGCACGGTCGGCACGGCCTCGATGAGCGCCTCGAGCGATGCCAGGTCGCGCGCCCGGACGTTGTCCAGGCGCACCGCTCGCGCGGTGGGCGACGGCCCGATCTGGCACTGGGCCCCGTCTGTGGTGACGCTAGAGAAGGTAGGGCTCCAGGTCGTCGACGCGCACGCCGGTGTCCTCGAGCCACTCGCGCACCTCCACCAGGTGGTCGGCGTCACCGCTGATCTCGAGGATCACCCAGCCCGTGCGATCGCGCACGTCCGCGCGTCGGATGTTGCACACGACGTCGTGCTCGGTGGAGAGCCTGTGCACGATCGGCTCGCGCACGAGGTCCTCCGGAAATGTGAGTCTCACGCGGATG
>CAIYRJ010000290.1 GCA_903928615.1 uncultured Actinomycetes bacterium
CGCATGGCCCCGCGCACAAGGGGTGCCGGGGTCGGCTGGCCACAGGGCCGACCCGGCCTACGGCCTGGCCACTACCGCCTGCGTGGGGCCTTGCCGTTCGCCTTGGCAATGGCCTCGTCCACCGAGGCGGCGCCGAGCGCGTCGAGCAGGCGCTGCACATCCGCGGGCGACGCCGCATCGCCCGACAGCACGGCGGCGGCGCCCATCAGCCGACCGGGGTCGAGCCCCGAGTCGAGGCCCTGCAACCCGTTGCGGGTGATGCGCCGGTATGCCGCCAGCGCGCGCTTGTGGGCCTCGGCACCCGCCTTGGTGAGGCGCAGCACCACGCCGCGCCCATCCTCGGGATGTGACGAGCGCGAGATGTAGCGGCGCTTCTGCAGCCCGGCCAGCTGGTAGGTGAGCCGGTTTGACGGTATGCGCAGCGCGCGTGCCAGCGTGTTCGTGCGGATGCCGTCCTTCCCGGCGCGGTGGATGCGATCGAGCGCCAGCAGGTCGGAGAGCCGCAGGCCCGTGTCGGCCTCGATCTCCGCCGACACGGCGCGCTCCGCCGACTCCCAGGCGTCGCCGATACGCGGGATCGCCAGCATCTCAGTGTCATCCGCGAAGAGGCCCTTCAGAGGGACATCTGGCGCCAGGTCCGTCATGTGGCAGTGACTTCCAGTTCGTCGTGCGGGCGTGACCACAGGAAGCCCGTCGGGTTCGCGCTGACGTATGACTTCCTGACGAACAAAATACTAAACCGGTGCGGCTGAATGGAGGATACCGGGATCGAACCGGTGACCTCCTGCTTGCAAAGCAGGCGCTCTCCCAGCTGAGCTAATCCCCCGGGCGGCCGGGACGGTACCACCACCTCGCGGCGTATCGTTGCGCCATGTCGGACGAGGCACTCGCGCGCATCGACCAGCTGCTGCAGATGCAGCAGGAGCACCACCGCGAGCTGGCCGAACTCATCGAGCAGTACCGGGCCATGGTGTTCGAGGCCGAGGAGCAGGGGGCCGATGAGCTCTACCGGGTGGTCTCGGGCCTCCCGGGCGGCAAGTACCACGTGCTCACCACGCACCTGCGCGAGACGTGGCTCACGCTGCAGGCCGACGTCGCGCGCCTGATGCCCGAGCAGTCGGGCATCGACGAGCCCGGCTAGGGGATTCGCGCGCCCAGGGAGGCGTCGATGTCGCCGTACTCCCAGGCGTAGCCACGATCGCGTGCGGCCAGCGGGTCGGTGCGGTGGCTGTCGGTCACCAGCACGGCGGCGTCGCCGAGCGTCATCTTCAGGGCCAGTGCCGGGGTCGGCACCACCGCGGGGCGCCCGACGGCGCGCCCGAAGGCCTTGGCCACCTCGGCCTGGCGCATGGGCTCGGGCGCCACGTTGTTGAACGGGCCCTCCCAGGCGTCATCCTCGATCGCGCGGATGATCATGCCGACCACATCGGCGATGTCCACCCACGGCACCCACTGCCGTCCGCCCGCCAGCGGGCCCGCCATCCCGGCGCGGGCGAGCTTGGCCAAGCGGGGGATCACCCCGCCGTCCTCGGCGAACACCATGCCGGTGCGCGAGATGGCCACGCGCACGCCTTCGCGCGCCGCCGACATGGCCGCGGCCTCCCAGGCCACCGCGACCTCCGACAGGAACCCCTGCCCGGGGCCGGCCGACTCGGGCAGCACCTCGTCGTCGCGATTGCCGTAGTAGCCCGTAGCGCTGCCGCTCACCAGCACGCGCGGCCCGGCGCCCCCGGCAAGCGCATCGGCGATGCGCGTGGTGGTGATCACCCGGCTGTCGCGAATGGCCTTCTTGTGCTCGCGGTTCCAGCGGCCCTCGGCCACCGACGCGCCGGCCATGTTGACGATGGCGTCCACGCCATCGATGGCCGCGGCGGGGAGGTCCTCGAACACCGGGTCCCACGCGACCGTGGGCACCCCGTGCACGTCACCGTTCGCGCGCGAGAGCGGCACAACCTCATCGCCCCGGTCGAGCAGGGCCCGGGTGAGATGGCGGCCGACGAGGCCTGTTGCACCTGTGATGGCGACGCGCATGGCCCGATCATGCCCGCTAACGTGGCCGCGCACCCGACGAACGGAGGGAAGGACGCATGGCCGCAGAGGAGATCGAGGTACGCGGGGTGGTCGTGAAGCGGCGCGGGGTGGTCGTCACCTGGCTGCTCATCATCGTGACCCTGGGCATCTACGCGCTGTTCCACTGGTACTACATGAACCGCGAGCTCCGCGACATGTCCGAGGCGCTCGGGAAGCCCTTCGGGAATTCACCCGGGCTCAGCGTGCTTGCCCTCTTCCCCGGTGGGTTCCTCATCGTGCCGGCCATCTGGACGTGGGTCACCACTGCGCGCCGCACGCGCGACCTGCGCGAGTTCGCGCTCGACGGCCGTCCCGGTGACCACACGTCGGTGGCGTTCGGGGTGATCCTGGGCTTCCTCTACGCGCTGAACCACCCGTACCTGCAGGCGTCGCTCAACGGCACCTGGGAGATCCTCGAGGCCTAGGCGCGGGGCGGGGGCTCGCCGTGCCGGTACTCCCGCTCGACGGCGGGGTATTCGGCGAGCACGGCATCGATGGCCGCCTCCTCGTCCGGGGACAGCGGCGCGCCCGCCAGGGCCGCCGCCCCCCGGGCCTGGGCGGCGTCGTGCGCCCCCACGATGGCCGAGGTCACCTCGGGTCGGCGGAGCACCCAGGCC
>CAIYRJ010000291.1 GCA_903928615.1 uncultured Actinomycetes bacterium
CACCGACCGCGTGAAGCTGGCCTTCATGGGCACGTACGCCAAGTTCGGCAGCCTGGCGTCCGACCGCGACGGGCGGTAGGCACCTGCCCGACCGGGCAGGTGCGCCCTGACCGGAATTGCGTTGAGGGCTCCTTCGCCCCGGAGTGCAATGGCCCTATCGCCGCACCCGGAGCGAAGGAGACGTTCGGATGACCAGCCTAAGCCCCACCATGCCGCTGCAGGAGGCACGACCTGCGGGCAGCCCCATCAGGGTGGGGATCGTTGACGAGTACCCCGCCCACGTCGAGGGACTTGCGCGCGTGATCAACGGTGCATCATCGATGGAGGTGGTGTTCACCGCCACGTCGGGGCGCGAGGCCCATGCGCAGATCGCCGAGTCGCGGCCGGACGTCATCGTCGTGGAGCCGTGGATGCACAGCGGCGACGGCCTGGCCCTCGCCGCCGTGGTGTCGCGCGAGCACCCCGACATCACGCTCATCGCGCTGTCGCGCCTCTGGGACGACGGGCACGTGGCCGAGAGCCTGGGCGCAGGGATGGCCGCGCACCTTCCCAAGACCACGCCCCTCGACGACCTGCCGGCGCTCATCCGCCAGGCCACCCGCGGCGTCGAGGTGCGTCCGGCATCGACCACGCGCTCGCCGGTGCGCCCGCAGATGACCGCGCGCGAGCGCGATGTGCTGCGCCTGGCCGCCCGGGGGCTCTCGAACGTCGAGATCGGGCGCGAGCTGTTCGTCACGGAGCAGACCGTGAAGTTCCACCTGGCCAACATCTACCGCAAGCTGGGAGTGCGAAACCGCACGCAGGCGAGCCACGCGGCCGCGCAGGCGGGCATACTGGGATAGCGCCCGGCGGCACACCGGCTTCGCGGGCCGGGGGCGGCGCCGGAGTACCATTGCTGGCGATATGCCGCCCCACACCGGTACGGGGCGCGGAAGCGCCCCGCCTCTCGCACGCGTCGCGGTGCTCGATGAGTATCCGCTCTCGCGCGCCGCGCTCGCGGACAGCCTCGACGGCGCAAGGGGCTTCACGGTGCGCTGCAGCGTGGCCACGGGCGCTGACCTGCGCGAGGCCCTGCAGTCGAGCACCTGCGAGGTGGTCGTGGCCGAGCCGTGGCTGCGCACCAACGACGGCCTCGAGGCGCTCGCGCATGTGGCCGACCAGCACGCCGACATCACGATCGTGGCGTTCTCGAGGGTGTGGGACCGCGACCGCGTGGAGCAGGTGATGGCCCTCGGCGCACGCGCCTACGTGCCGAAGACCACCGACGTCGCAGCGCTGCCGGGGATCATCCGCCGAGCCATGGATGGCCTCGTCACCGTGCCGCATGACCAGGGCGAGGACGGCCGAGCCGTGGACCTCACGCCGAGGGAGTTCGACGTGCTGCGCCGCGCGGCCGACGGGCACGACAACGCGAGGATCGCCGCCGACCTGGGCATCGCCGAGCGCACCGTGAAGTTCCACCTGCAGAACGCCTACCGCAAGCTCGGGGCGCACAACCGCACCGAGGCCGCGGCCATCGCGCGACGGCAGGGAATCCTCTCCTAGAGGGGTCTATTATCCGCGCGGTTGCGGCCCGCGGAGACGCGGGCCGCGCCATGCGACGAGGCGAACAGGCGAAGGACGTGCATGCCGGCGACGGTGGTGATCGGGGCCCAATGGGGCGATGAGGGCAAGGGCAAGGTCGTCGACCTTCTGGCCGAGCGCAGTGATGTGGTGGCGCGCTACCAGGGCGGCAACAACGCGGGCCACACGATCGTGGCCGGCGACCAGACCTACGCGCTGCACCTGATCCCCAGCGGCATCCTCTACCCCGACACGCTGTGCATCATCGGAAACGGCGTGGTGGTGGATCCCTTCGTGCTCGTGAAGGAGCTCGACCAGCTCGAGGAGCGGGGGGTCGACACCAGCAACCTGCGCATCTCGGGCGCCGCGCACCTGATCATGCCGTACCACGTGCAGCTCGACACCCAGAGCGAGATCCGCCTGGGCAAGCTCAGCATCGGCACCACGCGCCGCGGCATCGGGCCGGCCTACATGGACAAGGCCGCGCGCATCGGCATCCGGGTGCAGGACCTGCTCGACCCGAGCATCCTGCGCCGCAAGATCGCCATCGCGCTCGAGGCCAAGAACGAGGTGCTCGAGAAGATCTACGGAGAGCCCCCGCTCGATGCCGACGCGGTGGCCGACGAGGTGCTGGCGCTCGCGCCGCGCATCCAGCCCTACATCGCCGACACCTCGCTCATCCTCGACACGGCGATTCGCGACGGCAAGACCGTGCTGTTCGAGGGGGCGCAGGGCACCCTGCTCGACATCGACCACGGCACCTACCCGTTCGTCACCAGCAGCAACCCCACCGCCGGCGCGGCATGCACCGGCACCGGCGTGGGCCCCACGCGAATCGACCACGTGCTGGGC
>CAIYRJ010000292.1 GCA_903928615.1 uncultured Actinomycetes bacterium
CCGACCCGTGGCCATCTCGACCACGGCGCGCTCCGGCAATGCGTGGCCCGACCACTCGCTCGTCGACCAGCTCGCGGCCGCCGCCGCGGACACCGTGGTGATCGCCGAACTCACCTCCACGCACCTGTGCCACATGTCGCGCGTGCACCCCGATGTGGCGGTCGTCACGACCATCCGGCCTGACCACGTGGAGCTCCACGGCGACATCGAGGCCTACGTGGCGGCCAAGCGCCGCCTGGTGGCGGAGCTGGATGCCGACGATCGCGTGGTGCTTCCCACCGACGATGCGGAGACCATCCACCTCCTCGGCCCCGTGCAGGGCCAGCGCTGGGGCTTTGGTGGCGTGGCTACGGGGCCGGGGGCCTACGCGATGGACGGCGGCGCGCTGCTCATCAGCCCGGATGCCGAGATTCGGGTGCCCACGGCACTCGAGGGACCGCTGCTCAGGTGCGGGCTTGCCGCGGCATCGGCCGCACTCGCGCTCGGCATCGATGCCAACCAGGTCGGCGCCGGCCTGCAGGAGATCCACCCGGTTGGGCACCGCCAGGACCCGCGGCCCGGGCCCCGGGGCATCACGATCGTGGACGACACCATGGCGGCCACGCCGGTGAAGGTGCGGGCTGCCCTCGAGCGTTTCGGCGCCCCCGGCCTGGTGCTCGTGCTCGGAGGCGATGACGCGCTCGCGGGCGCCCCCGTGCACGCGTCACCCGAGGAGGAGGCGCTGCTCGCCGAGACCCTCGCCCTCGCGCGTCAGGGCGCGGCCACGATCGTGGCATTCGGGCCCGCGCGTCGCAGGATCCTCCCCCACATCGCGGTCGACCTGGAGGCCGACGACATTGACGCCGCGATCTCGGGAGCGGTGGATGCATGCCCGGATGGGGGCACGGTGCTGGTGAGCCCGATGTTCCCCCTCACCCCCGCCGAGCGCGAGGTGGCAGCCGGCCTGGCCTAGGTGGGCGACAGGCGCGTGCGCCCGGGCTGGCGCAGGCGCACCATCTGACCGCCGTTCTCGCGGTACTGCCCCACCCATGCCAGCGGCGGCGAATACGAGTGCACCGAGATCGCCGGCTCCCCCTCGAAGTGCTCCACCCGGTGGATGTACCCGAACGGCCCCTCCTGGGTCTCCCCGGGGCGGATCACGTGGCTCGTATCCGGCTGGTACACGTGCATGTGGTGCTCGCGGATCGCCCCATCTGCCACGCAGATCCCCACCTCGGATATGTCATGGTCGTGGAACCCGGTTTCCTGCCCCGGGAGCCACGAGAGCACCCAGATGTCGACGTAGTCGTTCTCGAACACCAGGCGGTAGTCGCGGTACTCCTCGCACACGGCCACGTAGTCGCGCCACAGGCCGCTCTCGACGATGCGCCTGCTGATGTCCGCAAGGGCGGGAGCGTGCAGTTGGCGATCGATGTCGGCGAGGAAGCCCAAGCCCTCGGGAAGCTCGGGAAAGGGCCACTTCGGCTCGGGGATGGGCCACGAGGGGCGTGGGCGGGAGACGGTGGTCACGGTGGACTCCTGTGTGGCTGCCGTTGCACGACACTACGCCCCCCGGCGGCTGAGGCCTGCGGCATCCGGTACGCCTGATGCGCGAATGTGAGGGCGACTACTTTTTCGCCCCGTGACCACCGCGCCCGTGATCAACGCGCTCGTTCCCTTCTCCACCCGCCTCGGCGACGACGGCCTCGTGCACGTGCGGGCATGGAATACCCCCGCCGGACCGGCCGCGATCCTCGCCGAGCTCGACTGGGCGCTGCTCGTGGAGGACCCCGCTGACGCCTACTACGGCCCCGGGCTCCTCACCTATCCCGGGTACGCGCTGCCCGCAGCGGGCGCGGTGATGGCTGCAGCCGGAATCGTCGACCCCCTCATGGTCGTGCGGCTCCCCGACCCGCCCGGGGAGCGGCTGGTGCGGGTGACCGATCCCGACGATCCCTTCGGCTGGCCGGACATCTCCCTCCAGGAGGCCTCACGCCTCATGCCCGGTGCGGACATCTCGGCCCCGCCGCCGGGCGCCTACATCAGGAGGGTCGTGGAGGCGTGGGCGGCCATGGGATCGCTCCCGGGTTGAGGCAGGTCCGGGGGGCCATCATGCGCCGCGGATGCGTCGCACGGCCTCGGCATCGTCGGCTTCGATCTGACGCGCGGCGGCCACGATGTCGTGGCGCTCATCCCATGGCACTGCGATGAGGCCGGCCTCGTCGACGTACACCCAGTCCCCCGGGGTGACCGTCACGCCTCCGAACGTCACGATGCCCCCGACCTCGACCACCTGCAGCAGGTCGCCGCTGGCGCGCGGCGTCTCGCCCAGGGCCCAGACGCCCGCCCGGTAGCTCGCCGCCTCGGCACGGTCGCGGATCGCCCCCCACGCGATGATGCCCGCTGCCCCGAGCTCCTCGAGAGCCGCGAGCTTCTTGCCGCCGGCCACCGCCTCACCTGGGGCGTCGGGAGCGGCGATCACCACCACCGCGCCATCGGGCACCTCTGCCAGGGCGCGCTCGGCGGCCGCGGCGAGGTCGTGATCGGGGATGTCGTCGCGGCGCGGGCCGAAGCGAATGGTGGCCGCAGGGCCCGCGGTCACCTGCCCCGGGCGCGCAGGCATGAGTCCCACCGCATGACACCTGTGCGGATGGCGCCGCGCCATGGCATCGCACAGGGAGGCGCTGGTGACGCCCTGCGTGAGGTCATCCGCCTCGCTGGAACCCATGCCGCCTCCCGTGGCCGTGTGGGAGGATGCGTCGCCCAGCGACCCAGGAGCCCCGATGCAGTCCGAGACCCATTTCCTCCTGATGTACGAGTACGTCGAGGACATCCTCGAGCGGCGCGCACCTTACCGGGACGCGCATCTCGCGAACCTCCAGCGGCTGAAGGACGAGGGGCGCGTGCTCATGGCGGGGGCGCTCGGCGATCCCGTCACCGGCGCCGCGATCGTCTTCGCTCCGTGCTCGGCGGAGGAGGTGGGTGAGTACGTGCTCCGCGACCCCTACTACGAGGCGGGGCTCATCACCGACTGGCGCGCCGTGCCCTGGAACGTGGTGATCTAGGCCGCCGGACCCAGGCGCTCGCCGTACGCCTCGCGGTAGATCGGCCAGGCGGCGAGCACATCGGTGACGTACTTGCGCGTCTCGTCGAAGGGGATGTCCTCGGGCACGCGCAGCTCCGTGCCCTTGGCGACGGCCGAGGCTCGCCACTTCCGCATGTTGTCCGGGCCGGCGTTGTACGCCGCGAGCGCGGCGGGCACCGAGCCGTCATGCATGTCGATGAGATACCGGAGGTACCACGACCCGTAGCTGATGTTCACCTCGGGATCCCGGATGTCGCGCGCGTTGCCCGGCGGGGGGTCCGCCTGCGATGCGATGAAGCGGGCGGTGGACGGCAGCACCTGCATGAGCCCCACGGCCCCCTTGGGCGACTCCGCATTGGGGTCGTAATCGCTCTCGCGCCAGATGACGGAGGCCACGAGCGCCGGATCGAGCCCGTTCAGGCGGGCGTCGCGATTGATCGCGGCGTCGTACTCGAGGGGGTGCAGCCAGCGCGCGTACCACGACGGCTTCGACTGGTGGATCGACAGCCCCACCGCGACCAGCGCGGCGATGATGAGCAGGAAGACGAGCACCCGCCGCCCCCGGCCGCGGCGCCTGCGACGCGCCATCAGGAGCCCGCAGCCGAGTAGCGGTCGATCACCGACTGCACCCATGCGCCGAGGTCGTCGACGGAGCCGTCATTGACGTAGGCCATGTCCGCGCGCGCCACCTTCTCCGCTTCGGGCATCTGGCGCGCGCTGCGCTCGTCGAAGTCCTGCCCGCGCTCCTCGACGCGCCTGCGGCGCACGTCGTCGGGCGCCGTCACCACGAGCACGGCGTCGAACAGGTCCCCCAGGCCGGCCTCGAACAGCAGGGGGACCTCGCACACGAGGACCGGCGGCACGGGATCGGCTGCGCGCTGCTCCACCACCCACGCCTCCCGCGCCACGCCTATGCGCGGATAGAGCAGGCGCTCGAGGAACCCGAGGCCGTCGCCGGCGAACGCCGCCTCGCCGAGCGCCGGGCGATCCACCGACCCATCAGCCGCGATGACGGCGTCCCCGAAGCGATCCCGGACGGCAGACACCACCTCCGGGTCGGCGTAGAGGCGGTGCACCACGTCGTCCGACGACAGCACCGCGGCGCCCCGCGCGGCAAACGCGCGGAGCGCCTCGGACTTGCCCGAGCCGATCCCCCCGGTCAGGCCGAGGCAGGGCGGCTCGGGCGTGGTCCGGTCAGGCCTCGTGCTCGCCGTCTGCCGCCTCGACGGCCTCGGCCACTGCCTCGTCGGCCGCCTCCTCGACGACCTCCGCCACGGCTTCCTCGAGGACGGCTTCCGCGATGGCCTCCTCCACTGCCTCGACGGCCGCCTCGGCCTCGATGGCTGCGGGCTCGTCGTACGACACCGAGGCCACCTCGGCGTAGTCACCCTCGGGCGCGGGGGTGACCCGCTTCAGCGACAGCGACAGGCGGCGGCGCTCGGGGTCGATCTCGATGATCCGCACCTCGAGCTCGTCGCCCTGGTTCACGACCTCGCGCGGGTTCTCGACGTGGTGCTCGGCCAGCTCGGAAATGTGCACGAGCCCCTCGACCCCCGCGTGGATCTCGACGAAGGCGCCGAACGTGACCACCTTGGTGACCTTGCCCGGGACGATGTCGTTGATCTGGTAGGTCTCGATGACGCTCTGCCACGGGTCTGCCTGGGTCTGCTTGAGGCCCAGGGAGATGCGCTGGCGGTCGCGATCGATGTCGAGCACCTTCACGGTGACCTTCTCGCCGACGTTCAGCACCTCGGACGGGTGATTCACGTGGCTCCACGACAGCTCCGAGATGTGGATGAGGCCGTCGATGCCGTCGAGGTCGACGAACGCGCCGAAGTCGACGATGTTGGAGATGACGCCCTCCACCACCTTGCCGGGCTCCAGATCATCGAGGATGCGCTGGCGCACCTCGCGGCGCTCGTGCTCGAGCACGGCGCGACGGGAGAGCACGACGTTGTTGCGGCTGCGGTTGAGCTCGATGACCTTGCACTCGAGCTTCTGGCCCATGAACTCGTCGAGGTCCTGCACCCGGCGGATGTCCACGAGGGACGCGGGAAGGAAGCCGCGCACTCCCAGGTCGAGGATGAGGCCGCCCTTGACCACCTCGATGACGGTGCCCTCGACGGTCTCGCCGGCGGTGGATGCCGCCTCGATGCGCTTCCACGCCTTCTCGAAGCGGGCGCGCTTCTTGGAGAGGATCAGGCGGCCGTCCTGGTCCTCCTTCTGCATCACCAGGGCGTCGATCATCTCGCCCAGCTGCACCTCGTCGGCGACGTTGACCGACTTGCGGATCGACAGCTCGTTGAGCGGGATCACGCCCTCGCTCTTGTACCCGATGTCGACGAGAACCTCGTCCTTGTCGATGCGGACCACGCGTCCGCTCACCACGTCACCCTCGCCGAACTCGGGGATCGTGATGTCGTAGTTGGGGACCTGCTTGCCGTCGACCTCGATGTACTCGGGGCCCTCCAGCACGAAGACCGGGGCGTCCGGGTCGATGCTGATCACGTCGTCGGTGGTGCTCATCGTCTGTGTGGTTGTCCTTGCTGGTCCGGATGCGCGCGCGAACGCGGCACCCGGGGTCGGGTTGCGGAACCCGGCAATGTAGTGGAAATCAGGGGCCGAGCAGAACCCGTCGGGCCCACGTGATGCGCACCAGCTGGCGGGCGCCATCAACCTCATCGGCGCAGGCGATCTCGCGCAGCACCGTGAAGGCCGCCTCGATGACCTCCGCCCGCGCCTCCGGGTGCACCTCGAGCACGCGATGCGGGTCGAGGCCGGGCTCGGGCGGCTCGGGAGCCGTGGGGCCCGCGGTGCTCACGCCTTGGCCTTGAGCCAGGTGGGGCCCACCCCCACCTCCACCGCGAGTGGCGGGTCGAGGTCGTAGGCGCCCGCCATGGCGTCCACGGCGATCTTCCGCACCTGATCGACGGCATCGGGCGGGCACTCGATGAGCAGCTCATCGTGGATCTGCAGCACGAGTCGGGCCCCGGTGCCCGACTCGGCGATGGCGCGGTGCGCGCGGATCATTGCGATCTTGATGATGTCGGCTGCCGACCCCTGGATGACGGTGTTCACCGCGAGCCGCTCGCCCAACTGGCGCTGCTGCTGGGTGCGGGCGGTGAGCTCCGGGATGGCCCGCCGCCGACCGAGCAGCGTGGTCACGTAGCCCTCCTCCGTGGCCTGCGCGATCGTCGAGGCCACGAAGGCCTCCACCCGCGGGTAGCGCGCGAGGTAGGTCTCGATGTATTCGCGGGCGTCCGACCGGGGGATGCCCAGCTGCTCGGCCAGGCCGAAGTCGGAGATGCCATAGATGATCCCGAAGTTCACGGCCTTCGCGCGGTCGCGCACCTCGCGGTCCATCCCCTCCACCGGCACGCCGAATACCTCGGATGCCGTTGCGGCATGCACGTCGCGCCCCTCGGCGAAGGCGTCGCGCAGGGCGGGCTCCCCGGAGCAATGCGCGAGGATGCGCAGCTCCACCTGCGAGTAGTCGCAGCTCATCAGCGTGTAGCCCTCCCCCGCCACGAACGCGTCGCGGATCTCGCGTCCGGCCTCGGTGCGCACGGGGATGTTCTGCAGGTTCGGGTTGGTCGACGACAGCCGTCCCGTCTCCGCCACGGTCTGGTTGAAGGTGGTGTGGATGCGGCCATCCGCGGGGTCCACGAGGCCGGGAAGCGGCGCCAGGTACGTGCCCTCGAGCTTCACCAGTTCGCGGTAGCGCACGACCAGCGGCACGATCGGGTGCTTGTCCTCGAGCGACCTGAGCACGCGCCGGTCCGTGGAGTAGCCGGTCTTCCCCTTGCGTCCCGCCGGAAGGCCGAGCCGCTCGAACAGCACCTCGGCGAGCTGCTTGGGCGAGTCGATGGTGAACGGGCCCCCCGCGAGGTCATGGATTCGCTCGGTGAGGTCGGCGATCTCGGCCTGCATCTGCTGCTGGATCTCCTCGAGGCGCGCGACGTCGATCCCCACGCCGAGATTCTCCATGGCCACCAGCACCCCGATGAGCGGCATCTCGATGTCGTGGAAGAGCGGGCCGAGCCCCTCCCCCGCCATGCGCGACTCCTGGATGGGCCGCAGGGCCTGCACGGCCGCCGCCTCGGAGGCGGCGGCACAGGCATCTTCCCCGGCCCCCTCGGCGCGCACGGCCACGCCCTCCTCCTCGGCGATCTCCCCGAGGATGTACTCCCGGCGGCGCGGCTCGAGCAGGTAGGCGGCGATCATGGTGTCGTGCTCGGGAAGCGGGCCGTCCAGGCGCCCACGCCGCAGGATCGCCTTGGCGTCATGGGCCGACCATGGAGCTGCGGACACCACCGGGGCGATCGCCGGGTCAGCCCCCTCCGCCAGTGGGATCGCCCGCGCGGGGCCATCACCCGCCACCACGGCGAGGGCGTCGCCGAAGAGGGCCACGGACGCCGCCCCTCCCCCGGCCAGGGACATCGCCAGCGATTCCGGGGCGTCCTCCTCCACCGAGATCGATGGTGCAGACCCGCCGCCGCCGGCGTCCCCGTCAGCGGAGTCGCCACCCGGCGCCTCGCCCGCGAGCTCGGCCACCCGGCGCGCAAGGGTGCGGAACTCGAATTCCTGGAAGGCCTCGCGCAGCGCCGCCAGCCGCTCGGCGTCGCGTGTGATGAGGGGCGCATCCCCGGGCTCGAGGTCGAGAGGAACGTTGACGTCGATCACCGAGAGGTCGCGGCACAGCCGCGCCATGTCGGCGTGCTCGGTGAGGTTCTCGCGGCGCTTGGGGGTCTGCTCGTCAGCGTGGGCGAGGATCTCCTCGAGCGACCCGTACTTGGCCATCAGCTGCGCGGCGGTCTTCTCGCCGATGCCGGGCACGCCGGGAAGGTTGTCGCTCGAGTCGCCGATCATCCCCCGGAGGTCGGGCATCTTGGGCGGCGGCACCCCGTAGCGCTCCTCCACCTTTGCCTCGTCGTAGCGCGTGGTGTCGGTGACCCCCCGCCCGGTGGCCAGCACGCTCACGTTGGCGTCGACCAGTTGCAGGGCGTCGCGGTCGCCGGTGAGGATCGTCACGCGCTGGCCGGCATCCGATGCCCGTCGTGCGAGCGTGCCGATCACGTCATCGGCCTCGAAGCCCTCCTTCTCCACGTTGACCGCCCCAAAGGCCTCCATCAGCGGGCGGAAGAAGGGCGACTGCGCCTTGAAGCCCTCCGGCGTGGCCGAACGCCCCGCCTTGTACTCGGGGTAGAGCTCGTCGCGGAACGTCTTGCCCGGCGGGTCCCACGCCACGATCACCCGGGAGGGCTTCTCCTCCTCGATGACCTTGATCGTCATCGCCGCGAGGCCGTAGAGGGCGTTGGTGGGCATGCCGTCCGCGCGGGTGATGCTCTCGGGCAGCGCGAAGAAGGCCCGGTACGCCAGGCTGTAGCCGTCGATGAGCAGGATCTCCCCGGCGGGATTGATGGCGTCCGTGCTCACGAAGGCGAGTCTATCCGGCAGGGGTCACGTACCCGTGCGGGAATCCCTATGTGCCGGGTATTGTCCCGCCCTCGTCGACATGGAGGACCCGTTGGGCGTCACGCCAAGCGCGCAATTCAGCATCACGCTCCGCATCGAGCTCGAGACCGGACGGCCGGGCCTTGCCGCCGAGGTGGCGAAGGCCATCAGCGACCAGGGCGCCTCGATCTCGTCGATGGAGGTCGTGGAGGCCGACCACCTGCGGGTGGTCCGCGAGATCGTGGTCGACGCCACGAGCGTCGAGAACGAGGACGAGGTGGTGGCGGCTGTGCGCGCCGTCGACGGCGTGACCGTCACCTCCGCCGAGGACCGCACCTTCCGCCTTCACAACGGCGGCAAGATCGAGATGGTGCCGCGCGCCGCGCTGAAGACCCGCGAGGACCTCTCGGTTGCCTACATGCCCGGCGTGGCCGCGGTGGCACGCCGCATCTCGGAGGACCCCGAGGCGGCCTTCGACTACACGCTCAAGCGCAACATGGTCGCGGTGATCACCAACGGCACCGCCGTGCTCGGCCTCGGTGACATCGGCGCCGCCGCCGGCATGCCGGTGATGGAGGGCAAGTCGCTCCTGTTCAAGGAGTTCGCCGACGTCGACTCCTACGCGATCTGCGTGGACACCCACGACGCCAAGGAGCTCATCGCGGTGTGCGAGGCCATCGCGCCCGCCTTCGGGGGGATCAACCTCGAGGACATCGCCGCGCCGGTGTGCTTCGAGGTCGAGGACACCCTCAAGGAGAGCCTGGACATCCCGGTGTTCCACGACGACCAGCACGGCACGGCCGTGGTGCTGCTCGCCGCGCTCATCAACGCCTGCAAGATCACCGGGCAGAAGATGGAGGACCTCAAGGTCGTGGTGAACGGCATCGGCGCATCGGGCGTGGCCTGCTCGAAGATCCTCATGAACGCCGGGGTCACCAACATCATCGGCTGCGACACCCGCGGGGCCATCTACAACGGGCGCACCGAGAACATGAACTTCATGAAGGACTGGTACGCCGAGAACACCAACCCCGAAGGCGTCCAGGGAGACCTCACCGAGGCCATCAAGGGGGCGAACATGTTCGTGGGCCTGTCCGGGCCGGGCACCTTCTCGGTGGAGCAGCTCAAGAGCATGGCCAAGGATCCGCTGGTGTTCGCCATGGCCAACCCGACGCCGGAGATCATGCCCGAGATCGCCGCCCCCTACGTGCGCGTGATGGCCACCGGGCGCTCCGACTACCCGAACCAGATCAACAACGTGCTGGCGTTCCCCGGCATCTTCCGCGGCGCCCTCGACGTGCGCGCCCGGCAGATCAGCGAGGGCATGAAGGTGGCCGCTGCCCAGGCCATCGCCGACGTCATCACCGATGACGAGCTGCACGAGGACTACATCATCCCGAGCGTCTTCAACCCCGAGGTGGCCCCGGCCGTCGCCGCCGCCACCCGCCAGGTGGCGATCGACGAGGGCTTGGCCCGCATCACCCCCGAGGACTGACCGCCGGGGACGTGGCGGAACGGTAGACGCGGCGGACTCAAACTCCGCTCCGGGTAACCCCGGGTGTGGGTTCGACTCCCACCGTCCCCATATGCACCGCCACCGGGCGGCCATGCTGCGCGTGGGTAGGCTGGCTGCATGAGGGCCGTGATCGTCACCGAGCCGGGCGGGCCCGAGGTGCTCCGCCTGGCGGAGGCACCGGATCCCGTGCCCGGCCCCGGAGAGGTGCTCATCGCCGTGCGCGCCACGGCGGTGAACCGCGCGGACCTCATGCAGCGACGCGGCCTCTATCCCCCGCCCCCCGGCGCCAGTGAGGTGCTGGGCCTCGAGGCCGTTGGCGACGTGGTCGAGGTGCCCACGACGACCGACACCCCCCTCGGCGTGGGGGACCGGGTGATGTGCCTCGTGGGCGGTGGTGGCTACGCGGAACTGGCGGCCGTGCCGGCATCGAACTGCATCCTGATTCCCAACGGCATGCCATGGGCGGACGCGGCGGCGATTCCCGAGGTCTTCATCACGGCGTATCAGGGCCTCGTGCGGCTCGGCGGCCTGCAGGCGGGGGACGTGGCGCTCGTGCACTCCATCGCCAGCGGCGTGGGCACGGCTGCGGCCCAGATCTGCCGGGCACTCGATGCCCACTGCATCGGCACGTCGCGCGATCCTCTGCGGGCCCAGGCCGCGGCGCGGTGGGGCGCAGAGGCTCTGGCCGTCGGCGACGACGGCTTCGCGCCGCAGGTGCTGCAGATGACCGAGGGCCATGGCGCCGATGTGGTGCTCGACCTCGTGGGCGCCAAGTACCTGCATGACAACGTGGCGTGCCTCGCCCGAGGGGGCCGAATCGTGCTCACCGGCCTGGTGGGTGGCCGGAAGGCCGAACTCGACATGGGGGCCCTGCTCGCCCGCCAGGGGACCATCGTCGGCTCCACCCTGCGCGGGCGCACCGCCGACGAGAAGGGCGTGATCATGTCGGAGTTCGCCGACTGGGCCATGCCCCTCTTCGCGGATGGCGCCCTGGAGCCCGTGATCGACCGGGTGCTGCCCATCGAGGAGGTCGCCGAGGCTCACCGCCATGTGGAGGCCGATTCCGCGGTGGGCAAGGTGGTTCTGCTGGTCGCCCCCTAGTCGTCGACCGCGAGGCGGAACCCCACCCCGCGCGCCGTGACCACCGATGCGTCCGCCCCCGCGGCCACGAGCTTCCGGCGCAGGTTGCTCACGTGCACGTCGAGCACGTGATCGTCCGGAAACCACCCCGGCCCCCAGATGCGCTCCACGAGGCGGGCGCGGGCCACGACCGCCGGCGCGGCCTCCGCCAGAACGGCCAGCACGTCGAACTCGATGCGGGTGAGGTCGAGGTCGGCGCCGCCGGCACGCGCACCCCGCGTGAGCAGGTCGACGGTGACGCCACCCACCGCGAAGGGCCCGCCGACGATCGCGGCCACGCGGGGTCGCCGCATCATGGCGCGTGCGCGGGCGGCCATCTCGCGGCCCGAGGTGCCCGCCCCCACGACGTCGTCCGCCCCCATCGACAGGGCCAGGATGGTGCTCACCTCGTCGGGCACCCCGATCGCCACGATCACGTAGGCATCCGAGAACTCGCGCAGGGCGCGCAGTGCATCGATCGCCCCGCCATCGGGGATGCCGAACCCGATGACCACGATGTCGGGTGGCACCGCGCGGGCCGACGCCAGCATCGCCGCCGCGCCGCTCACCTGCTCCACGTCGAACCCGTCGGCGGCGAGCCCACCCGCGGTATCCCCCAGCGCCTCCGGACCGCCGTCCGCCACCAGAGCGCGCGGCATGAGCCCCGATGCAGCGGCATCCATGACGTCATCGTAGCCCCGGCGATGCACCGGGCCACCCTGCCCGCGTGGGCAGGACCCCTGACAGCCGTGTCACCGCAGCGGGCATCGCGTGTTAGGTTGCAAGCCGGGTCGCAATCCGAGGAGAGACATGAAGACCTTCATCAAGCTGCTTGCCCTGGTTGGCATCGGGGCGCTCGTCTACTGGTTCGTGCGTGAGCGCCTCGGCGGCGAGCCCGACGAGTTCACCTTCACCGAGGTGACGGCCGACGGCGCCGACGCCATCGGCGAGGCCGTGAGCGACGCGGCCGACGCCGCCGCCGACGCCGCCTAGGAGCGATTCCGGGGCCGTCGGGTGGGCATCCGTGTCGCCGACGGCCCTGATCCCGCCGCGGGCCTCGATCCCGAACTCGTCAACGCGGCGAGGGGGATCGGGTTCGCGGTCGGGGCGAGGTTGCGCGAGCTCGCGCCGGCGCTGCGCCCCGCATCCGAGTCGGGTGCCGAACCCGACCTCGTGATCGAGGAGGTCTCGCTCGATCCCGACGACCCCCTCGACCCCCTCACCCTCATCGCGTGCCTCCAGGCGCACGATTCGTACGCCGTGGCGCGTGGACGCCCCGGAGCGGCGAGCCCCGGCGCCCTGGCCCTCGCCCGGGTGCTCGCGTGGGCGGCACGGGCCGAGATGCTCGGACGGGCCCCGCGCATCGCGTGGATCGGCCCGCCCGCCCGGCGTCCCGAAGCCCTGGCGGGGCACGCCGTCACGGCCAGGGTGTCCCTGAGGGATGGCGACGACCTCGTGAGGGCCGTGGCCATCGCGGTGATCTCCTAGCCGGAGCTCCTGAGGGCCGTCTCGACCCTCTTCACCATCGCCTGCAGCCGCAGGAACTCCGCCTCGTCGCCCGACGAGCGCGCGGCCAGCATCCCCCGCTCGAGCGCGCGCTTCTCCACGCGCAGGTACGCGTCCTTGAGCTCCTCCTCAGTGCCACCATCCGCCGCCTCCGCGCGCAGCGCGGCCTCGAGCGGAGCCATCTCCGGGGGCCAGCCCTCGGCCCCCTCGAGGATCAGCCGTCGTGCCTCGCGATGCTCGGCCGACCCCAGGTGGTCGTCCTTCATCCCTTCGAGGATCGGCCTCCCTGCCGTGGGCATGGCGATCGCCAGGGCGAGCAGGCGACGCTCCCGGGCCTCGTCGAGCGACGGGGGCTCGGGGCCCTGCTCGGCTGCCTGCTCGCGCTCCCTCCTGGGGCGCCCCGTGGCGCCGGACCCCTGCGCGCGGCGGATGAAGCGATCGAACAGCACCGGCGACACCCCCAGCGCGGTGACCCGCCGGATGGCCTCGTCCTTGTCGGCCGACTCGGGAAACTGCTCGAGGAGCTCCCCGAGGTCGGACAGGGCGCGATCCTGGTCGGCGGGGCTGTCGCCCACGCGCGCCACCCGGCGGTCGACGAGCCATGGGAGGAGCGGGTCGGCGTCGGCCACGGCGGCGGCGAGGATCTCCCGACCGGCGCGCTCGGCGGCGAGATCTCCCGGGTCGCTGCCGGGCGGCAGCCCCACCACGGCCAGGCGCACAGGCACCTCGCGGGCCGCCTC
>CAIYRJ010000293.1 GCA_903928615.1 uncultured Actinomycetes bacterium
CGGAATCCATCGAGCGGATGCGCTCCACCACGATGACCGCCAGCACGAACGCGATGACCACCTTGCCCAGCTCGGATGGCTGGATGCGCAGGGGGCCGAGCTCGATCCACCGGGTCGATCCCCGTGCCGACGACCCGAGCACCAGCACGATGCCCACCGCCGCGATGAGCATGGCGTAGAGGGTCCAGACGTAGCGCGAGAGCCGCTCGAGGTCGAGGCGCAGCGTGAAGAAGAGCGCCACGAGGCCGATGAGCGTGTAGGCCACCTGGCGGGTGAAGAAGTACCCGGGGTCCGACGGGATGTCGCCATCGGTGGCGATCCTCACCACGTACACGCCGAAGCCCGACACGGCGATCGCGCTGCCGAGCAGCCACCAGTCGAGCCCCGCCAGCGCGGATTGCGTGCGCGCGCGGGCGGATCCGCCCCCGACCTCCCCGGGGAACGTGGCCATCAGTTGACCTTCGCCCCGGTGCCGCACGTGTCGGCGGAGAAGCCCACGTACGCGCCGATGGCGCGGCACACGACCGGGGCCGCGGAATTGGCGCCCTGGCCACCGCGCTCCACCACCACGGCCACGAGGATCTTCGGGTCATCAGCCGGCGCGTAGCCCACGTACCACGCGTGATCGACGCCGCTGGAGTTCTCGGCGGTGCCCGTCTTGCCCTCCACCCGGAACTGCTCGGGCAGGGCCCCGAACACCGGCGTGGCCGTGCCCCCATTGCCGTTCGCGGCCCGGCGGAGACCGGTGCGCACCAGCTGCAGGCTCTGCTCCGAGATGCCGAGCGGGCGCTTCGCCCGTGCGCTCAGCAGGTCGCGGAGCACGCGGCCGTCGGCATCCACCACGGCGCGGCCGAGGGTCGGGGTGACCACCGTTCCACCGTTGGCGATGGCGGCGTACGCCACGGCCATCTGGATCGGCGTGACGAGCACGTTGCCCTGCCCGATGGACATGTTGATCGAGTCACCCGGGCGCCACGAGCAGTTGATCGGGTCGACCGCGCGATCGCAGGTGCGGCGCTTGTAGGCCAGGTCGGGCACGAGGCCCGCGCTCTCGCCCTCCACGGTGTCGAGGCCGGTCGGCCGGCCCAGGCCGAACTTGCGCGACCAGTCCTGCAGTGGCCAGCCGCGCACGCGATACGAGCGGTCGCCGATCTCGTAGAAGAACGTGTCGCTCGACACCTCGAGCGCCTCGGACACGCCGATCTTCCCGTGGTCGGTCTCGTTGAACCCCTTGAAGCGCGTCTTGTAGAGCACCACCGAGCCCGGCGACTCGATGATCTCCCCGGGCTTGTAGAGGCCGCTCTCGATCGCCGCGGTGGCCGTGATGGCCTTGAACGTGGATGCCGCGGGGTACTCGCCGCCGATCGCGCGGTCGAGCAGCGGCCGGGCCGGGCTCGTGAGCACCCGGCGCACATCACGCGGGCTGCCGGACTGGAAGACATCCGGGTCGAACGTGGGGTACGACGCCAGCGCCAGCACGGCGCCGGTCTTGGGGTCGATCGCCACTCCCGCGGCCCCCGTGGAGGTGCCGGACCCGCGCACCTCGTCACGCAGCGCCGCCTCGAGCGCCTTCTGCACCTTCAGGTCGATGGAGAGACGCAGGGTCTGGCCCGGGCGCGGCGGGGTCTGGGAGAGGATGCCGCGCCCCACCACCTCGCCGCGGGCATCCACCTCCACCTGCTCGCGGCCGGCGATGCCACGCAGGTACTCCTCGTACTCGGCCTCCATCCCGGCGCGACCCACCGTCTCGTTGCCGAGGTAGCCGCGGCCTCCGTACTCCTCGGCATCCTCGGCCGGGATTGGCCCCGTGTAGCCGAGCACGTGGGCCGCGGTGGTCCCCTCCGGGTAATCGCGCACGTACGCGGCCTGCAGGCTGATGCCGGGCAGCTGCGCGCGGCGCTCCTCGACGTAGGCCTGCAGCTCAGGGGTGGTGTCCTCCTCGAGAACCACGGCCTCGAACGGCCGCGACTCCCCCGACTTCTTCACCTTCGCCGCAAAGTAGCCGGGGGGGTGACCGAGCGCCACGGAGAGGCGCCTGAGGGCCCCCGCCCCCTCCGGCCCCGTGAGCTGGCTCGGCTCCGCGACGAGGTTCAGCACCTCGCGGCTGGTAACGAGCGGCGCGCCATTGCGGTCGGTGATCGCCCCGCGCGGTGCCTCGGTGATGATCGTGCGCAGCCTGTTGGCCTCGGCGCGCTCCTGGTAGTCGCCGCCGCCGATCACCTGCAGGAACCAGAGGCGCGCCACGAGCACGCCGAGCAGCAGCAGCACGGCCACCGTGAATGACGCCATGCGCAGCACGGGCCGCGTGGGGCGGCGGATGCGCCGGCGCGGCGGGCGCGGCTCCTCGCCCGGCGGGAGGTCGGGAGGGATCGGGCTGGTGGTGCTCACGCGTGAAGCATTCCCGGCTCGACGTCCATCGGGGCCCCGAGGAGTCGCCGCACGACGAGCAGGAGCGGAAACGACAGCAGCCCGGTGAGCAGGATGGTGGGCACGATCACCTGCACGGCCACGGCCGACACCACGAATTCCGTTCCGAGCAGCAGCTGGAACACCGCGTAGCCCACCTGCACGAAGGCGCATGCCGCCACGGCCAGCGCCACCGGCAGCCCGAGGCTCTCGGCCTCGGGGCGATCGACGAATCGACCGCACCAGTACCCCGCGGCAAGGTAGAGCAGGGCGAGCACGCCCAGCGTGCCCACGGGGGTGGTGAGCTCCACGGCGAGGCCGCACGCGAAGCCGAGGATGGCCCCCACGAACGGCCCGCGGAACACCGCCACGATGACGACGAGCGCGATGCAGAGGTCGGGTGCGCCATCCGCCACCGTGAGATAGGGCATGAGCGTGATCTGCAGCAGCACGGCGAGGACGCCCATCAGCACGATGCGCCCGATGTGGGCAGGACGCTGCGGCAGGCTGCGGATGCGCCCGACCGGCAGCGGGCGGGCCGCCGGGATGTCCCCCGTGATCTGCTCGGCCACCTCGGCCTCAGCCCTCGGCGCGGCGCTTCGCCGCCGCGGACTGCGGGGTGAGCACGGCCACCGACGACAGCTCGCGCACGTCGGCGAAGGGCGTCACCTGGATGGTGAGGAAGGTATCCACCGGCTGTGACCCGGCCCCGGCCACCTGCCCGATGGGGATGCCGCGCGGGAACACCGACGGCAGGCGGAGGTCGGCCACGAAGCCGGCCGTGCGCACAACGGCGCCATCGCGCACGCGGAAGTCGCGCGGCACGTTGTCGAGCATCAGCTGCCCGCCCACGGTCGGGCGCAGCACGCCGAGGGCGCCACCGGAGCCATCGACCGTCGCCCCCACGCGCGTGGAGGAGTCGGTGATGAAGGTGACGATGCTGCTGCCCACCGATGCCGAGGTGATGACGCCCACGAGCGACGCCCCCGGCGCGGCCGCGGCCACGACCGGGCTGTTCACCACCACGCCGTCATTCGTGCCGGCGTCGATGCGCGCCCGGGAGTACCAGTTGGTGGGCGACCGGCCGATGATGGAGGCCACCACGGGCTTGTAGCCGCCCGGCACGTCGTCGGTGATGCCCAGCAGGGCGCGCAGGCGCGCCACCTCGGCGGCCTGGTCGGTGGCGGCGAGCACCTGCGCGCGCAACGCGGCGTTCTCCTCCTTGAGGCGCTCGTTCTCGCCGCGGGCGTCGAACAGGCCGGTCACCCAGTCCCAGGCGCCCGTGAACGGCTCCACGATGCGGCTGCCCACCGACTGCAGCGGGGCCACGACCGTGCCCGCCAGGCGCTGGGTGCCATGCGCGGGGCCGTCGCCGCCCTCGCGGAAGTAGACCGTGAAGAGGATCAGGCACACGGCAACGAGGCCGCCGATGACGCTGCGGCGGATGATCGTCCGGCGCCTCTCGAGGTCGTTCTTGCGCGGGGTTCGGGGAATCTCAGGCCTCCTACGGCGCGGCCGGGCCGGCTACCGGTCCACGATATGCCACGTGGGCGGGCAGTTCGCCGATGCCGGGGCCGCCATCACTCAGTATCGGCCGCGGCGCGCGCGCCGCGCGCCCTGGGACGAGCGGCGCATCACCTCGAACTCCTCGAGGGAGCGGCCCGAGCCCACGGCCACGCACGTGAGCGGGCTGTCGGCGAGGTGGATCGGCATCTCGGTCTCGGCCCGGAGGC
>CAIYRJ010000294.1 GCA_903928615.1 uncultured Actinomycetes bacterium
ATGGTGCCGTGGTAGCCCAGGCCGATCATCGAGCGCATCACGGTGTTGCGGCTGGCCAGATCGCGCAGGCGGGCGATGGCCTCGGCCTCCGACTGCGCGGCGGGCAGGTCGAGCGGCCGGTCCAGGCGGATCGATGCCGGCACGGTCTGCTCGATGAGCTCATCCAGCGAGTCGACGCCCAGTGCGCCGAGCATGTAGGCCACGTCGTCGGTCGATGGGCCGATGTGGCGCCCGATGAAGTCGTCGTGGGCCTCGAGGGCCTGAAGGTCGGTGCGCTGCCGGGTGGTGGCCATGGTGCTCCTCGCTCGCCTGCGATCGGAGCCCCCGCTGTCCATCTGCCTGAGAGATGCACCTCGTGAAGAGGCTTTCCCCATCGGCGGGGTGCTGATGCACCCTCTCTCCAGCGTTACCGCGCCCACCACGGTCCCTTGTGCCTGAGAGATTCCGGGGCGGTTGCTCCTTCGGCGCCGGCTCGAAGCCGGTCTCTCCCACGGCGGGCGTTCGGTGGGGGAAACCTATCAGCGCCTTCCGGACGCGCCCGGGGGAACGCGTAAGGTGCCGCCCATGATCTTCCTTTACATCATTGCGATCATCGTCTACATCGCGTTGATCTTCATCACGATGGGCATCGCGAACCAGAAGAACCGCAGCGTGCTGGGGTTCGGTCTGCTCGCCGTGTTCGTGCCGCTGATCGCTCTCATCATCGTCCTAATCATCAACCCCGGGAAGCCGGGCGCGGCCATCGAGGATGGCCCTGTCGAATAGGTAGGCCACGCCGGGCGCGCATCGCGCGCCCGGCGTGACGACCTCTCCCTCCCGCGGCGGTCGCCTAGAGCGGCGGCACGGGAGTGGGTGCGCCGCAGTCATCCGGCGCGGGCCCGCCGTCCAGGCGCTGGCCGATCCACTGCACCACCGACGGGCCCACCACCTCGGCCGTCGTGATGTGGCTCACGTCGTTCACCCACAGGGTGCCGATGCCCACCCCCGCGCGGCACCAGCGGTCGATCACCGATGCCGTGGTGCGCGGCAGCACAACGTCATCGGTCGTGCTCTGGGCGATCATCAGCGGCACGCCCCGGGGGGTGGGCCCCGGCGTGTTCTGGATGAAGCGCCGGCGCCACGGCGGCGACTGCCAGGGATCTTCCACGAAGAAGTCCTGCCCGAGGAGGTCCTGGCGCACGATCGCCGTGAGGGCCGCGCCCTTCACGCACTCGCCGACGATCTCCTGCCAGTGGTTCTGGCCGTTGGCCGTGAGCAGCCCGTTGCGATCGAGCCCCGGGTACGCCGTGGGCCACGTGCCCACCACGTAGGCGCCGATCACCCAGGCGGCCGACTGGTTCCACTGCAGCGCGAGCAGCCCGCGCAGGTCAATGGCCGGCGCGGCCGCGGCGATGGCCCTCAGCTCGAGCTCGGGTGCGTACGAGGCCGCGGCATCGGATGCGGCGATCGCCGCGTGGCCTCCCTGCGAGTGACCCCACGCCACCCAGCGGTTCGACGCGTCGGCGCCGGGCAGGTTGCGCGCGGCCCGCACGGAGTTGATGACGTCGCGGGCCTCGTCGCCCGACACGAGGAAGCCCGGGGTGCCGGGCGTGCCGAGCCCCGCGTAGTCGGTGGCGGCCACCCCCCACCCGCGGGCCATCAACTGCTCCACCCACGGGATGTTC
>CAIYRJ010000295.1 GCA_903928615.1 uncultured Actinomycetes bacterium
GCGAAGGCGGCGCGGGCCGAGATGAGGCCAGCCGTGCGCGATGCCGCGAGCGCGCGCTCATCGTCGCGCACGTGGCATCGCAGGGCACGCAGCACGCGCACCTGCTCGGTGAGATCAGCGGCGGTCGGATCGGGCATGGGCGGAACCGTGCCCATGCGGTGTTGCGAGGGGGTTGCGGAGTGTGATCAAACCGTGGAGGAATGCGAAAGAACTAAGGGGCGCCGCCCGCCGGACCCCCGAAGGCCAGCGGGCGGCGCGACGCCATCGGCAAGTCCCCCCCGAGACTGGCCGACGACGCGCCGTGGGCAGAGCCCACGGCGACTCGGTGAGCGGTGCGCTCACCGGAACTTTGAGGGTGCCCTCCGCCTAGGGGGATGAGGGACATGGCGGCAGCCTACGCCTCGCCGGGGGGTGATGCCCGGTTATTCCAAACCGTTACGGGTAGAAAACATCCGCACGGTCGGGAACACCCCTCGGGCCCCCGTGGCATCGCTGCCGGCGGAGGCCCGAGATCGCCATTCGGCACTGCTCGCGGCGCTAGGCGCGGCGGTTCAGCCAGCGGCGCACCTGGTTGCGCAGCGCGCGCTGGTCCCAGCCGTTGATGAAGTCGGCGTGCAGGCCCGCCGCGTTGCCGGAGGACAGCTGGTAGGCGTGGTCCTGGCCGTCACTGGGCCAGAAGACCTCCTCGATGAGCTCGGGCACCGCCACCGGGTGGGTGGTGGGGCAGGTGCCGTTCACGCGGTAGGCCATGTGGCCCTGCGTGGGGCTCGTGGGGTTCACGCCGTCCCAGCAGTTGGGGAAGCGCACCACGCCCACGATGGCCTCATCGGTGTCGCACGGCGGCGGCGATGCCTCGAGCGGCGTGCCCGGGCGGTCGAACTCACAGCGCCATCCGGCGTTGGCCTGCAGCGTGGTGGCGCCCTTGTCGCCGGCCACGATCGTGAAGCCTGCCGGGAAGCTGCGCACGCGCTGGCCGCGCGGTGCGGCGTAGCGCACGCGGATCTCGTCGGGCTGCACGGTCACCGGGTTGGCCGGGTCGTCGGCCACCTGCAGCGACGGCATCCAGTAGGCCGATCCGTCGCGCAGGCGCGTGCACGTGGTGGCGTCGCCGTTCACGTTGGCGGCCACGAGCGACGCGCCCGTGGAGTCCTTGCTGATGGTGGTGGCGCCGAAGAACTGGTGGTCGTGGCCGGCGGGCTCCTGCCCCGGGAACACGATGGGGTCGAACATGCCGATCTTCACGAACCCGCAGGAGACGCGGAAGCTGCGGCCGCGACGGATGCCCTCGCCGAGGAAGGTGTCTCCACCGGGGCCCACGCGCGGGTTGGTGACGTCGGGCCCCTGCGGGCGGGCGCCCGGCTGGGCGGGCTGCACGACGCCAAGCCCGGGCTGCTGCTGGCCGGCACCGGGCTGCGTGCCCGCGCCACCTCCGGGCACCTGGCCGAAGCCGGTGCCGGGCTGGATTCCGAAGCCGCCACCGGGCGCGCCGCCCTGCGAGGGTGATCCGTGGTTGTGGCCGCCGCCGTGCCCGCCCTGGGCGAACAGCGGAGCGGCTGCCAGGCCGCCGGCACCGACGGTGACCGCCACGAGCGCAGCGGTGATCTTGGTGTTGCGAGAGGTCATTCGGGCTCCTTGTCGGGGTGCTGGGAGCAGCCAACGCCTCACCTGTAAGCGATCTATGTGCCGGGGCTTGCCGAATCGCAATGTTCCGGGAAGCGATTTGGGGAGGCGCCGGTGACAGTCACCGTCACTGCGGAGTGACTGTCACCGTCACCTGAGGGTGACTGTCACCGGTGGCTAGCTGCGCTTCGGGCGCTGCTCGGTGATTCCCAGGTTGAAGTAGCGCCACTCCATCGCGATGTCGCTCACGCCGAGAAGCTCGGCGGCGGCGTCGATGTCGAGGCCGCGGTTCGCGGCGTCGTGCACGCGGCCCTCGGGCATGAGCAGCGAGGCGGCGAAGTTGTTGGCCTCGCGCTCGAGCGAGCCGTCGGCCTTCGACTGCATGTCGGACGCACGGCACATGATCGGCTCGGGCGCCGCGCCGCGTCCCTCGTCGCACTGGCACACCCAGTGGCCGATCTCGTGGGCCAGGGTGAAGCGCCGGCGCCCCTCGCTCTCGCGGGCCTCGCGGGCGTTCAGGTACACGTAGCGCGTGGCGGGAACGAGCAGGCCCGATACGTCGATGTCGTCCGACTCGATCACGAACAGGCCGAGCAGGTCGGTGGCCACGGCGTCCACCGGCACCGGGCCCTCGGACGGCCCGAACTGGCGCGTGAAGCGCAGCAGCAGTGCCTCGGCGCGCGGATCCGACTCGCGGCGCCCGTCGGGGTTCA
>CAIYRJ010000296.1 GCA_903928615.1 uncultured Actinomycetes bacterium
GCGACCCGCGCCGCGATGCCGCGCGCCTGCCCGCGCCGCTGCTGGTGGTGCATGGCACCCGCGACGAGACCGTGCCCTTCGCCGATGCCGGCCAGCTGGTGTCCACGCGGCGCGAGGCCAGGCTGCCCGTGCAGCGCCTGGTCATCAGGGGCGCAGACCACTCGCTTGCCGTGGACGACCGCACGCCGCCGGCCGCATGGGACCGCATCACGGGCTTCCTGCGCGCCCCCCGCTGACCCGCACGGGGTGCCCGTCGACGCCTAGGAGCGGATCGAGCGGATGTCGCGATCGATCTCGGTGACCGGGTGCGTGATCGTCCACGTCCCCCATGCGAGCAGGCACAGCGCGGCGATGCCGAGGCTCCACCCGATGCCGATGGCTCCGGCCATCGCGCCGAAGGCCACTGACCCCAGGGCGATCGGGGTGATCACCGACAGCTGGTAGAAGCCGAGCATGCGCCCGAGCAGCTCGGAGGGCGACGACAGCTGGATCGCCGTGTTGGTGAGCGTGAGGATCCAGATCCAGAACGCACCGGCGGCGAGCATGCCGATGACCGTGAGCCACAGGAACGGCGATGCGGCCACCACGGCGAGCGACCCACCGAAGGCCAATGTGGCGATGGGCAGCGCGAGGTGCCGGGGAAGGCCGCGGCCCGAGAGCGTCTGCAGCAGCCAGGCGCCCAGCAGCGCCCCCGCCCCCATGCCACCGAGGATCACCCCGAGCGCCACCGGACCCCCGCCCAGCCGCCGCGCCACCACCGGCGCGAGCTCCTGGATGGGCCCCGCGAACAGCATGAACAGGAACATTCCGGCCAGCAGCCTCCGGGCCGCGCGGTCGCCCGCGACGTACCGCAGGGCCGCCCCCAGCGCGGCGGGCACCTTGCTGCCCTGTGCCACATGGGGCGAGAGCACCAGCGCCACCACCAGGGCGATGAACGACAGCGAGTTGACGAGGAAGCACCAGCCGGCGCCCGCGAAGGCCAGCATCACCCCGCCGAGGATCGGCCCCACCGCGCGCGCCACGTTGATGCCCGCGGCATTCAGGGCCACCGCCTCCTGCAGCCGGGCGGTGGGCACCAGGGCGGGCACCAGGGCGAGCACCGATGGCAGGCCGATGGCGAACGCCGCGCCCATCACGAACGTGGCGATGAAGATGGCCGCCACCGACAGGTGGCCGGCGAACGCCAGACCGGCCAGCGCCAGCGCGCCTGCGGCCTCGATGGTGAACGTGATGAGGCCGATGCGCCGCCAGTCGTGGCGGTCGGCCAGCTTGCCGCCCCACGTGGAGAGCACGAACGCCGGCGCGCGGTAGGCCAGGGCCAGCAGGCCGACCATGGTGGCGCTGCCCGTGATCTGCAGCACGAGCCACCCCGCGGCCACGGCCTGGAACCAGGTGCCGCCGTTCGAGAGCACGCTGCCGATCCACACCCGCCGGAAGGCGGGCATGGTGAGCACCGCGGGTATTCCGAGGCCACCGGGCATCGGGAAACCGTATCCGAGGGCGCCGGGGGGAGAAACGCGATGGGGGGCCCTTTCGGACCCCCCACGCAATGCGAATCCTACCCGCCGGGATGGCGGGTAAACGGCTCCGGGCTAGATCAGTCCCAGATCCTTAACAGCCTGCCGCTCCTCCTCGAGCTCGGCCACCGAGCGCTCGATGCGGGGCTTGCTGAAGTCATCGATGTCGATGCCCTCCACCACGCTCCACTCGCCGCCGGAGCAGGTGCACGGGAGCCCCACGATCAGGCCCTCGGGGGTGCCGTACTCGCCCTTCGAGGGCACGCCCATCGACACCCAGTCGCCCGCCGGGGTGCCCAGCACCCAGTCGCGCATGTGGTCGATGGCGGCGTTGGCAGCCGAGGCCACCGACGAGCCGCCGCGGGCCTCGATGATGGCCGCGCCGCGCGTCTGCACGGTGGGGATGAAGGTGTCGGCCACCCAGGCCTCGTCCGAGATGGCATCCCACGCGCTCTTGCCGGCCACCTTCGCGTGCACCACGTCGGGGTACTGCGTGGCCGAGTGGTTGCCCCAGATGGTCATGTTGGTGACCTCGGCCACCTGCACGCCGGTCTTCTGGGCCACCTGCGTCATCGCGCGGTTGTGGTCGAGGCGCATCATCGCGGTGAAGCGGTCGGCCGGGACATCCGGCGCGCTGTGCATGGCGATGAGGGCGTTGGTGTTCGCGGGGTTGCCCACCACGAGCACGCGCACGTCGTCGGCGGCGCGGTCGTTGATGGCCTTGCCCTGCACGGTGAAGATGGCGCCGTTGGCCTCGAGCAGGTCACCGCGCTCCATGCCCTTCGTGCGCGGGCGGGCGCCCACGAGCATGCAGACGTTCGCGCCGTCGAAGGCCTCGTTGGGGTCGTCGGTGCCCATCCAGCCGGACAGCAGCGGGAACGCGCAGTCGTCGAGCTCCATGCCGACGCCATCGAGGGCGCCGCGGGCCTGCGGGATCTCCAGCATGCGCAGCTCGACGGGGGTGTCAGGGCCCAGCAGCTGGCCGCTGGCGATGCGGAAGAGAAGCGCGTAGCCGATCTGGCCGGCGGCACCGGTGACGACGACGCGGACGGGACTTGCCAATGAATTCCTCCGGACTAGGAGGCGGCCTTGTCGACCACCTTGAGACGGTTCTCGGCGCGACGGATCGCGGCCTTTGCGGCCTCCTGGGCCACGGTGTCATCGCCCGCGGCCGCGAGGGCCTCCTGGGCGCTGCTGAGGGCGAGCTCGGCGCGACCACGATCGATGTCGCCGGCCAGCTCGGCCTGCTCCACCATGATCAGCACCTGGTCCTCCTCGACGGCGATGTACCCCTCCGTCGTGGCCATGACCACCTCGGTGTCGTCGAGCATCTTCACGCGCGTGCGCCCCGGCTGGAGCGCGGCGATGAGCGGCACGTGGCGGGGCAGGATGCCCACCTCGCCACCCACGCTCGGGGCGATGACCATCGCGGCCACGCCCCGGTGCACCACGCCCTCGGGCGTGAGGATCTGCACCCCGAGGCGCTTCTTCTCGGGAGTGGCCGTGCTCACGCGGCGGCCTTGGCCATCTCGGCGCCCTTGGCGACGGCGTCCTCGATGGTGCCGACCAGCAGGAAGGCGCCCTCGGGAAGGTCGTCGTGCTTGCCCTCGATGATCTCCTTGAAGCCGCGCACGGTGTCGCGGAGCGTCACGTAGGCACCCGGGGTGCCCGTGAAGGCCTCGGCCACGTGGAACGGCTGCGACAGGAAGCGCTCGATGCGGCGGGCGCGCGACACCACGAGCTTCTGCTCGTCGGTGAGCTCGTCCACGCCGAGGATGGCGATGATGTCCTGGAGGTCCTTGTACTCCTGAAGGATCTCCTGCACGCGGGTGGCCACCTCGTAGTGCTCCTCGCCCACCACGCTCGGCTCGAGCGCCGTGCTGGTGGAGTCGAGCGGGTCGACGGCCGGGTAGATGCCCTTCTCCGCGATGGCGCGGTTCAGCACCGTGGTGGCGTCGAGGTGGGCGAACGACGCGGCCGGGGCCGGGTCGGTGAGGTCGTCGGCGGGCACGTAGATGGCCTGCACCGAGGTGATGGAGCCCTTGTTCGTCGAGGTGATCCGCTCCTGGAGC
>CAIYRJ010000297.1 GCA_903928615.1 uncultured Actinomycetes bacterium
CATGGTCGATGTGGGCGATGATCGAGAAGTTGCGGATGTGCGACTGGTCCACGGGCGCGACCCTATCGCAGTCGGCGACGGCGGCTCAGCACCCTCAGTATCGCCGTCATCTCGGGCATGTTCATGGCGCGGGCCGCCGCGATGATCGCGAACACCGTGGCGGCGCCCGCAGCGCCCACCGCGATGAGCTGGGCGATCAACGACGTGCCGAGCGCCTCGTCGAGCACCCGCCACACCAGCCATCCAAGGACACCCGCGACGATCGCCGCGCCCAGGGCCTGCACGAAGCCCTCGGCGATGAAGCGGCCATCGAGGTCGCCCGTGCGCTTGCTCAGGTAGTAGACCAGCGCGAGGAAGGTGACGAGGCTCGTGATCGACGTCGAGAGCGGGATGCCGCCGATGCCCAGGGGGATGTAGAGGATCGCGTTGAGCGCCGCGTTCACCACCACGCCGATGCCGGCCACCGCCGTGGGCAGCCAGGGCTGTTGCAGGCTGAAGAAGGCGCGGATGAGCAGCAGGCTCGCACCGTTGAAGACCAGCCCGATCGTGAAGAAGAACAGCGCCTCCGACGTGATGAGCGTTGAGAACGAATCGAACGCACCGCGCTGGTAGACCAGCCGCACCACCGGCTCCGACAGCACCATGAGGAACGCCGACGCGGGAAGCAGGAGGAAGAAGATCTGGCGCAGCCCCGACGCCACGGCATCCCGCAGGCCCGGGTAGTCGCGGTTGGCCGCCATGCGGGAGATCGTGGGGAACAGCACGGTGGAGATGGCCACGCTGAACACGCCCTGCGGGAGGATGTACAGCCGGAATGCGGCGTCGATTGCGCGGGGGGCCTGGTCGCTCACCAGGGTGGCGAAGATGCCGTCCACCACCGCGTTGATGTTGATGAGCCCGAGGCCGACCGTGACGGGCAGCATGAGCACCAGCACGCGGCGCACGAGTCGGTTGCCGAACCCCATCGAGATCGGAAACGGCCCGAACCCCTTCAGCTTCGGGAGCAGGTAGAGCAGCTGGGCGAGCGTGCCGGCGAGGATGCCGAGCGCGTAGATCCAGATGCGGTTGTCGGCCGGGGCGAAGGGCGCGAACACGCCGAGCGCGACGATGATCACCGCGTTCCAGAGCACGGGCACGAACGCCGTGGGGGTGAAGCGCCCCTCCGCCTGCAGCACGCCGGCCACGATGCCCGTGAGGCCGAGCAGCGGGACGATGGGGAACATCAGCTGCGCGAGCCACACCACGTCGTCCTGCAGCGACTGGTCGAGGCCGGGCGCGAACAGCGGCATCAGCCAGGGCGCGATGAGGATGGCCACCACGGTGATGGCGCCGAGCCCCAGCGTGATCACGCTCGCCAGCGCGCCGACGAGTCGCTTGGCCTCGCGGTCGCGGCCATCCTCCTGCAGCTGCGTGTAGATGGGCACCATCGCCGCCGAGATGGCCGAGTCGGCCACGAGGCTGCGCAGCAGGTTGGGCACCTGGAACGCGATGACGAACGCGTTGATGGCGCCGACCGTGCCGAACAGCGCCGCGGCGAGGATCTCGCGAACCAGCCCCGCGACGCGGCTGACCGCCGTCCAGAACGAGAAAAGCGCCGTCGACCGACCGAGCCCGCCGGTACCCCGGCGGCGCTGAGCAGTGCCTGTGTCCGTCACGCTCGCGGCGTCGCCCCGGTCATCCGTTGCTACGATACCCGGCCGACCTACCGCAATACGGAGATTCCCGCGTGGCCAACATCAAGCAGCAGAAGAAGCGCAACCGTCGTTCCCTCAAGCAGAGGGACACCAACATCCGCTACCGCTCCACGGTGCGCAGCGGCATGAAGCGCCTCTCCACTGCCGCCGAGTCGGGGGAGTCCATCACCCCGGAGCAGGCCGCCGAGATGATGAAGACCATCGACCGCGCCGCCGCGCGCGGGGCGATGCACAAGAACACCGCCGCCCGTCGCAAGGCGCGCGTGGCGCGCCTCGCGGCGAAGTCCGCCGCCTGACCTGAGCCCGCCGTCCGGCGACCGGACCCGCTTCTGGCCCGCGATCGAGGCCAGGTACGGCGAGCCCATGTCGCACTGGTTCGCCGTGCTCGAGCAGATGCCGAGCGCCTCCTATGCGGAGCAGATGGCGCGCCTGCAGGACGGCGCGGGATTCAGCCGTGCCCATGCGAACGCCGTGGTCATGTACTGCCGCGGGTCCGCCTCGTCGCGTCGCTTCGATGACATCGATGCCTACCTCGCAGGCGCAGATCCCGTGGGTGCGGCCACAATCCGGGCGATCATCAGCGCCATCACGAATGCCCATCCCTCGGCTGAGATCGTCATCGCGTGGAACCACCCCATGGTGAGGATCGAGGGCGCGTACGCATTCGGCATGTCGCTCGCCGCACGGCACATCCTCCTCGCGCCGACCCAGCCCGGCGTGCTCGATGCCTTCCGGCCCCGCCTCGGCGCCTACGTGGTGAACAAGAAGACGTTCCGCGTTCCGCTCGACTGGGATGTGGACGCCCCACTGCTCGCCGACATGATCAGGGCGAGCCGGGACTCCTGACCAGGGTCCGGTGTCAGCGGCCCCGGCAGGCCCCGATCAGGTCGCGCACCCCGAGCTCGAGCACCATGCGCTCGCCGTCGCCGCGCGACGTCCCGAGGTCGGTGAGCGCCGAGACGCGCAGGTCGAGTTCCAGGTCGGCGAGGCGGGCCACGCACCACTCCCCCGCGCCCGGGGCCACCTGGCGTGCGTGCTCCAGCGCCTTCTGCGCCGGGTAGCCCTTGAGGCCCGTGATGCGCTCCACGTCATCCTGCGTGGCCCCCGGGGCCTGGGCCACGGCAATGCCCCGGAAGTGTCGCGCGAGCGTGCGCTGGATCACGATGGGGTCAGTGGTATCGCTTCCGCCGGCCAGGTCGGCAAGCAGGTCCTGGGCTGCGCGTGAGTCGCCCGACACGATGAGGTCGCCCAGCAGGTAGGCGCGCGCCTCGGGATCGATCACCACGAGCGCCTCCACGTGCTCCTTCCCGACCGGACCATCACCCGCCGCAACCGCGAGCTTCGTGGCCTCGTTGGCCAGGTGGCCGGCATCCGATCCCGCGCGCCCCGCGCGGCGCACCACGTCGTCTGCCAGGGCGGCGCTGATCGAGGTTCCCCGCTTCTTCACCTCGCCCTGGATGAACTCGCGGAACCACTTCGCGCGTGCCTTCTCGTTGCCGCGCTTGTCGGGCGGCGGCCCGTAGGCGAGCAGCTGCCCGGCGGCCTCGACGGCCTTCTGCATGCGCGGGGTCGGCGCGCCGCCGGCCACCAGCGCCAGGCACGTGGTCGGCACCGGGTCGTCGAGGTACTCGATGAGTGGCTCCACGTCAGCGGCCTTCCAGTCATCGGCGCGGCGCACGAGCACCAGTCGCGTTCCGCCGAACGAGAGCGCCTCGCAGGCGGTCCGCACCTCGGTGGCGGGCACCTCCGATGCCTCGAAGCGCTCGGCGGGCATTCCACCCTCGGCCTCCACGCGCGCGACCAGCCGGTGCACCGCGAGGTCCACCTTGGCGCGATCCTCGCCGTGGATCCAGTAGACGGGCTTGAGCGGCTCCTTCGCGGACACGGGTCAAGGCTACCCGTGGGCCACGATGATGCCGCCGGCCGAGGGGCGCGCATCGAGGTCGCCCGCCAGGTCGGTGCGGGACACCTGCGCGCCCGCATCCGCGAGGGCGCGCAGGGTGGGCGCGCGGGGGTGCCCATACCGATTGCCCTCCCCCGCCGACACCAGTGCCACGGATGGGCGCAGGCGACCCAGCACCGCGGGAAGCCCGGGATCCTCCGACCCGTGATGCGGCACCTGCAGCACGTCCACCTGGCCCAGGGGAAGCCCCGACAGCGATGGGCTCTCGGCGTCTCCCGGGATGAGCGCCGTGAGCCCCGCCGCGCGCGCCGACACCACGAGGCACCTCTCGTTGGGATCCGCCGACGAGGGCACCTGCGCACCCGGGCCGATGACGGCGACATCCCACGAACCCGATCGCACCGCCGAATCGGGCCCCACCCATTCGACGGGAACACCCGCATCGCGGGCACGGACGGCCAGCCGACGCACGAGGGGAGCGGCGGAGTCGGGTTCCGGCAGCAGCAGGCGTCCCACCTGCACCCGACGCAGCAGGTGCTCCGCCCCGCCCGCGTGGTCGTCCGCCCCGTGGCTGATCACCAGCGCGCCGATCGCAGGCGACCCCATGCGCGCCACGGCAGCGACTACCGGCGCGGGTTCACCCGGCGGTCCGGCATCCACGAGCACATCGATGGCCCCACCCGTGCGCAGCGCGACCGCCGACCCCTGCCCCACGTCGAGCATGCGCACCGCGGGGCCGGGCGGCATCGACGGCGGGCCGCATCCCGGCATGAGCGGGCCGAGCAGCCACGCGAGCAGCGCGCAGCCCGCCGCCGTCATGCCGGCGCGCAGGGCGCGTGGCGGATGAGCGCCGCCGCCTGTCGATGCCCCCGATTCGGGCACGCGGCGAAGCCACCACCAGGCCACCGGAGGGGCCGCGGCCAGGAGCAGGAGCGGAAGCGCGCCCCACGGAGGCACCTGCTGCACCGCCCCGGGGATCGCCGCGGCGACACGGGCCACCCACAGGATGACCCCGGCGCCCAGCGAGGCGATCCATGCGAGCGCGATGCCGAGCGGATGCCAGAGGGCATCGCCGGCGACGCCGATCATGGCGGCCACCACCACAGGGCCCGCAACCGGGACCGCGACGAGATTCGCGATGAGACCGACCAGCGAGATGCTGCCGAAGCCCAGCGCCAGCACGGGTGCGGTGGCCAGGCCGGCACCTGCGGACTGGGCCACCAGGTCCGCGGCGCGCGCCGGCATGAACCCGCGCAGCCACTCGCCCACGGGCGGGGCGACGGCGAACAGGCCCGCCACCGCGGCGAACGAGAGCTGCAGGCCCGGATCACCGATGGCGAGGGGGTCGATGGCCAGCATCACGGCCAGCGCCACCAGCAGGGCGTTCCACGGCGCACGATGGCCACCGCGAAGATCGGCCGCGACGCCGATCGCCCCCATGATCCCGGCGCGCAGCACCGACGCCCCGCCATCGCAGGCGAGGCAGTAGGCGAGCATCGCCGCCCCGGCCATCGCCACCCGCCGCAGGCGCGCCACCCCGAGGGCACCGAGCGCTGCGACCACGCCGATGCCGATCACCGCGACGTTCTGCCCGCTCACGGCCAGCAGGTGCCAGAGCCCGGCATCGCGCATGCTCGTGGAGGCCTCCTCTGACAGGCCATCGCCTCCCCCGAGCGCCATCCCGCGCACCATGGCCTCGCGATCACCCCCGAGGCCGGCCGCCACATGGCGCTGGGCGAAGCGGCGCAGTGCGTCGCGCGCACCGGCCACTCCCCCCCGCCAGCCGGCGGCCTGCCACCCGTCACTCCGCAGTCGGGCCGATATCCCCTGCCGCCGCAGCCATGCCGACCACCAGCCGGGCGACCCATCACGTGATGCCGGGGCCACGGATCCGGACACCCGCACCACCTGGCCCACCTGCGGGGGCGTGACGCCCCGTGGCAGATCCAGCAGCAGCCCGGTGCCCACCGCAGGCGCACCGGGGCCGGTCATGCGCGCGGCCTCCACCCGCATGCGCGTACCGCGCGCGGTGGTGGCCGGCAACGTGGTGATGGTGACCGTGCCGGTTACCGCCCCGAACCGCTGCACGGGCGCGGGCGCGGTGTCCGCCACGCGCGCCGTGGCCCAGGAGGCGCCCCCGAGGGCCGCCGAGGCGCACAGGCATGCCACGGCCACCACGACGGCGTGCGTGCGCAGGGCCCCCATGGCGCAGGTGGCAAGCGCAACCGCGAGAACGGCGATCAACACCACCGGGATGGCCCTCACGACCGGCAGGCCAAGGCCGCCCGTGATGAGACCCGCGACGAGCGCCGCCGGCACCGCCAGCGGCAGGTGGCGGATCACGGGGTGAGATGCGGCCGGAGCGCCTCCATGCGGGCCGGCCCGATGCCGGGCACCTCGTCGAGGGCGTCCACCGACGAGAACCCGCCGTGGGAATCGCGCCAGGCGATGATGCGCGCCGCGAGGGCGGGGCCCACGCCGTCGAGCGCCTCGAGGTCGGCCGCCGTGGCCGACGACAGGCTCACGGGGCCGGTGGCGCCGCCCCCTGCGCCCGACGTGCCCGCCCCCGATGCGCCGCCTCCGCCACCACCGGCACCGGGCCGCGGGCGGAATGGGATGACCACCTGCTGCCCATCGACCACGGGGGCGGCGAGGTTGAGGCGCGAGAGGTCGGCATCGCGCGTGGGGCCGCCGGCGATGCGCACCGCCTGGATGACCCGGGAGTCGCCCCCCACGCGATACACGCCGGGCGTGCGCACCGCGCCCGCCACATGCACCAGGGTCATCTTCGGCACGTCGGGCGCCCTGCTCACGCGGGCGGCGGGGGCGGGCGCCCCCTGCTCGCCCCCGCCGCCCATGGAACGCCAGGCCATCACCGCGAGCACGAGGGCGATGAGCCCGTACATCCACCCCGACCTGCGCAGCCACGGCAAGAGGCGATCCATGCGGCCACCGTATGGCGGCCCGCGTCACGCATGGCGCGCGCCCCGTCACGAGGGGCACGCAGGGGCGTTACTTCCCGCCCACCACCACGTTCACGAGCTTCCCGGGCACCACGATGGTGCGCTTCGGCTCGGCATCGCCCATGGCCGCCTGCACCTTGGGAAGCGAGAGGGCCATGGCGATGAGGGCGTCCTCGTCCATGTCCGGGGCCACGTCGGCGCGGTCGCGCAGCTTGCCATTCACCTGGAACACGATCGTCACGGTCTCGGTGACGAGGAAGGCCGGGTCGGCCTCGGGCCAGGGCTCCTCCCAGAGCCGGTCGCCCCCCATGGCCTCCCAGAGCTCCGATGCCATGTGCGGCGCGAAGGGGAAGAGCAGCGACACCGTGGTGCGCGCGGCGTGCCAGAGCGCCCTCGCGCCGGCATCCGACTGCAGGGCTCCGTCCGACATGTCGCGGGTGGCCTGATTCACCAGCTCCTGGATGGCGCTGATGGCCGTGTGGAACGAGAACCGCTCGCCGATGTCCTGCGTGACCTTCTCCACCGTCGACTCGGCCTTGCGCACCAGCGCGAGCGCCACCTCGTCCCCCTCCACGTCCGCAGGCGACGGGCGCCCGGGATCCACGTCGCCGGGCAGGCCACGCACCAGGCGCCACACCCGGTCGAGGAACCTCCGCTGCCCCTCCACGCCGCTGTCGCTCCACTCGGCGTCGTCGGCGGCCGGGCCCATGAAGAGGATGTAGAGCCTCAGGGTGTCGGCGCCGAAGCGCTGGATGATCTCGTCGGGCGGCACCACGTTCCCGCGGCTCTTGCTCATCTTCGCGCCCTGGTGGTGGATCATCCCCTGCGTGAAGAGCCGGGCGAACGGCTCGCGGGTGCCCACGAGTCCGAGGTCATACATGACCTTGGTGAAGAAGCGGGCGTAGAGCAGGTGGAGGATCGCGTGCTCCACCCCGCCGATGTACTGGTCGACCGGAAGCCAGTAATCGGCGATGTCGCGATCGAAGGGGCCGCCGGTGAAGTGCGGTGCCGTGTAGCGCAGGAAGTACCAGGACGAATCGACGAAGGTGTCCATGGTGTCGGTCTCGCGCCGGGCGGGGCCACCGCATGACGGACACGTGGTGGCGAGCCAGTCCTCGGCGGCCGCGAGCGGGCTCTGCCCCTGCGGCGCGTAGTCGTCCACATGGGGCAGCAGCACCGGCAGCTGGTCGTCGGGCACCGGCACCACGCCGCACGCGTCGCAGTTGACCACCGGGATCGGCGCGCCCCAGTACCGCTGGCGCGAGATCAGCCAGTCGCGAAGGCGGTAGCCCACGGTGGCGTCGCCCTCGCCGCGCGCTGCGAGCTCGGCGCAGATGGCCTGCTTGGCCTGCTCCACCTCCATGCCGTCGAGCGGGCCGGAGTTCACCAGCTGCCCGGGGCCGGTCCAGGCCTCATCGAGCGGGGCATCCGCGGGCGTGCCCTCTGGCGCGATCACGCGCTGAACCGGCAGGCCGTGTGCCCGGGCGAAGGCGAAGTCGCGCTCGTCATGCCCCGGCACGGCCATGATGGCGCCCGTGCCGTAGTCCATCAGCACGTAGTCGGCCACCCATACGGGGATTTCCTCGCCGTTCACCGGGTTCACCACGTAGCGCCCCGTGAACACCCCGGTCTTCGGCCTCTCGGCCGCGCTGCGCTCGGCCACCGCAGTGCGCGCTGCCGTGCCCACGTAGGCGGTCACGTCGGCCTGCTCCGGGCGCCCCTCGACCAGGCGCGGCACCAGCGGATGCTCGGGCGCCATGAGGAAGAACGTCGCGCCGTACAGGGTGTCAGGACGCGTGGTGAACACGGGGATCGCGGTGCCCGGGTCGTCGGCCACGCGGAACTCCACCCGGGCGCCCACCGACCGGCCGATCCAGTTGCGCTGCATCGTGAGCACGCGCTCGGGCCAGTCCTCGAGCAGGTCCATGTCGTCGAGCAGCGCCTGCGCGTAGTCGGTGATGCGCAGGAACCACTGGGGCAGCTGACGCAGCTCGACGGGGCTCTTGCAGCGCTCGCACAGGCCGTTCACCACCTGCTCGTTGGCGAGCACGGTCTGGTCCTGCGGGCACCAGTTGACCGCGGCCTCACGGCGTTCCACGAGGCCCTTCTCGAGGAACCTCAGGAAGATCCACTGGGTCCAGCGGTAGTACTCGGGATCGGCCGTGGAGATCTCGGTGTCCCAGTCGATCGAGAAGCCCAGGCGCCGCAGCTGCGCGCGGATGCTGGCGATGTTCCTCGCGGTGACCTCCGCCGGCGGCTCGCCCGTGCGGATGGCGGCGTTCTCGGCGGGCAGCCCGAAGGCGTCGTATCCCATGGGGTGGAACACCACGTGCCCGGTGCGGCGGCGGAAGTGCGCCACCACGTCGCCCATCGTGTAGTTCTTGACGTGCCCCATGTGGATCTCACCCGAGGGGTACGGGAGCATCTCGAGCACATACGCCTTGGGGGCGTCGGGCACGGAGACGGCCTCGCCGTCGCGTGCGACGGGCTCTGCGTGGAAAGCCCTCGCGGCGTCCCATTCGGACTGCCATCGGGCCTCCGTCGCCGCCGGGTCGTAGCGTTCCGGGAGTGCGCTCGGCGGTGCGGTCATCGGCGGGCGACAGTACCAAGTCACGGAGGGGATGACCCCTGACAACGCTCGGAGCCAAGACGGAGATCCGCGAAGCCGACGTCGCAGCCGACTTCGACGCCATCCTGGCCGTGTACGCGGCCAACCGATGGAGCCATGCGCGCGATCCCGAGCGCCTGCGCATCGCGGTGGAGAGGGCCGACCTGGCGCTCGTGGCCGTGCAGGATGGCCAGGTGGTGGGATTCGTCCGCACCATGAGCGACGGCGCCTTCGCCGTGTACATCGCGGACATCCTCGTGCTGCCCGACGTGCAGCGGCAGGGAATCGGCAGCCAGCTGCTGCAGGCCGTGCTCGACCACTACCCGATGAAGACGTTCCACCACCAGGTGCTCATCGCCGAGCGCGATGCGGACGGCTTCTACCGCCGCATGGGGCTCTCCGCCGTGGGGGCCTTCGGGCTCACGGCTTTCATACGCACGCGCGACAAGCGGTAACGATCGGACCCGTCCGGTGGGCCTGCCGCCGAGGACCGGACTAGCGTTCCCTGCATTCCTCATGTGAGGACAAGAAATGCGTGGACGTGCAGGCCGTCGGTACCCAAGTTCGACGAGCAGTGGCAAGCCTCGCCGAACAAGGTGGAAAACGTGCCGGAAGGCGTCGTCAAGTGGTTCAACGCCGAGAAGGGCTTCGGCTTCATCACCCCCGATGACGGGGGCAAGGATCTGTTCGTGCACTTCTCCGAGATCCAGGGTTCGGGCTACCGCACCCTCGACGAGGGGCAGCGCGTGAGCTACACCGCTGCGGAGGGCCCCAAGGGCCCGCAGGCACAGGGCGTCAACGCCATCTGAGCCAATGGCGCCCGCGAGGGCGCCCGCATGAAGCACCCGACGGGCCCCGCGAGGGGCCCGTCGGCGTTCTCGGGCACAATCGGGGCGTGAGCGGGCCGACCGGGAACGACGAGCACTACCGCGCGCGCCGGTGGTCCGCGGCGCGCA
>CAIYRJ010000298.1 GCA_903928615.1 uncultured Actinomycetes bacterium
CGCCCTGCGCGCCGCGCCAGCGCACCCGACACGGCGGGGCGCCACCACGCCGCGAGCGACCCGAGACCATCCACCCGCGCGCCCATCTTCAGCCGATAGGCCGGAATCGCATCGGCGGCGCCGACCAGGCCCCAGAGGCCCGAGGTCACCACGATGCGCGACATCGCACGGCGCCGCGCCGGGGCCGGCAGCGATGCGATGTCAATGCCGCCCCACACCACCCCCGTGTAGCGCCGCGCGGCGGCCATGGTGGGTGATGCGTCCATGGCATTCCACTCGTCGAGCGCCCGCGCCAGGTGTGGGCCACGCACGCCCAGCAGCGGCCCGCCCGCCCCTGCGGCCAGCACCCGCCGCACGGCGTCACGCACCATGAGGCGCTCATCCGCGAGGCCGCCGAATCGGCCACCTCCCCATTCGACGGGGGCGCCGTCCCCGCCCTCGGCCTTGCCCTCGGACGGCGGGATGAGCAGCACGGGAGCCGCCGGCGCCACGGCAGGCCTTAACGTGGCGCGCGCCGCAGGGCTACGCGCTCACGATCAGTGCCACGAGGTTGGCGACGAAGGCAACGGCGAAGAGCACCGCCACCCACGTCCACCGCGTCGCATTGGGGTTTCCGGCCCGGTGCAGCACCACGGCGCGGCCCGCGTAGATGACGGTCGCGACCGCGAGGAAGGCCGTGAGGAATGATTGAAGCCAGGTCACTCCCAAAACGTAGGGGTTCGGAAACTGTGAGAAAACGGTGAAGCGTCATCCGGTCCCGTACTGACGGGGGGGTACCGGGCGTAGGTTCCCGTTCATGAACCGCCCGCGCCCCACCTCACGCCGCCTCATGGCATCCCTCGCAGGCACCGCGATCCTGGCCGGTGGCCTCGTGATCGCCGGCTCTGCGTCGGCCACCACGGAGACGCCTCAGATCGTGCTCGTCGAGCCCGACGCCAACCTCTCCGCCATGGTGCGCTCCGAGGAGCGCCGCGGCAACGACGTCGACCAGGTCATCCGGACCATCGGAAAGGGCTTCGTCGCCGACCTCGACCGCGCTGACATCGCGCGGCTCAAGGACAACCCGGACGTCATCCTCGTGGAGCCCGACCGCCCCGTGCAGCTCATCGGCGGCGTCACGGCGGCGCAGGCCGGCACGCAGGACGACAGCACCCCGCCGCCGTGGAAGACGCAGGCCGCCGCCAACGACCCGTTCGCGGGCGCCCAGGTGATCACCGGCAACAGCGGCACCGTGGCGGGCACCACCGTCGGCGCGAGCCGCGAGACGGGGGAGCCGGGCCACGGCGGCGCAGGCGCGAGCGCATCGATCTGGTATCGCTGGACGGCCCCGTCGAGCGGCACGCTCACCGTCACCACCGAGGGCTCCTCATACGACACGCTGCTCGGCGCCTACACCGGATCGTCGGTGGCCGGGCTCGCCACGCAGGCCGCCAACGATGACGTCGCCGGCGGCACCTGGAGCCGGGTGAACGTCGCCGTGACCGCCGGCACCACCTACTACCTCGCCGTGGATGGCTACGGCGGGTGGAAGGGCGCGACCGTGCTCAACTGGTCGATGGCCGGCGCCACCCCGGCGCCCACCGTGCCCAACGACCTCTTCACCGACGCCCAGGAGATCACGGGCGCGAGCGGATCGGCCACCGGCAGCACCGTCGGGGCCAAGCGCGAGTCGGGCGAGCCCGCCCACGGCGCGGCCAGCGGCCGCGCATCGGTGTGGTACCGCTGGACCGCCCCGTCCACCGGCACGCTGCGCCTCTCGACCCAGGGATCCAGCTTCGACACCCTCCTCGCCGCCTACACCGGCGAGAGCGTCACGGGCCTCAGCCAGCTCGCCGCCAATGACGACGCCTCCGGCGGCCTGTGGAGCGAGATCTCGGTTCCGGTGACCCAGGGCACCACCTACCGCATCGCCGTGGACGGCTGGGGCGGATACACGGGCACGACGAACCTCACCTGGAGCATCGGCGCCAGCACTCCCGATCCCACCCCGCCGCCGCCCGCGCCGAACCCGAACCCGACGCCCGCTCCGAACCCGGGCGGCTCCGACCGCGCCGCGGCGTCATGGGGCCTCGACCGCATCGACCAGGCCAGCCTGCCGCTGAACGGCCGCATCACCACCGCGCAGAACGGCTCGGGCGTCACCGCATACGTGATCGACACCGGCGTGCGCGCAGACCACCAGGACTTCGGCGGCCGCGTCGCCTCGGGCTTCTCGTCCATCAGCGACGGCAACGGCAGTGGCGACTGCAACGGCCACGGCACGCACGTGGCGGGCACGGTCGCCGGCGGCAACTACGGCGTCGCGCCGGCCGCCAGCATCGTGCCGGTGCGCGTGCTCTCGTGCTCGGGCTCTGGATCCACCTCGGGCGTGATCGCCGGCATCCAGTACGCCGTGCAGCACCACCAGGCCGGCACCCCGGCGGTGGCCAACATGAGCCTGGGCGGCGGCTACTCGGCGGCGCTCAACGCGGCCGTGGCCGCGGGCGTGGCCGACGGCATCAGCTTCGTCGTGGCCGCCGGCAACTCCAGCGACAACGCCTGCTCGTACTCGCCGGCATCCGAGCCCACGGCCATCACCGTTGGCTCCACCACATCCACCGACGGCCGCTCGTACTTCTCGAACTGGGGCTCGTGCCTCGACGTCTTCGCGCCGGGCTCGGGTATCACCTCGGCCTGGTACACGTCGGCCACCGCCACCAACACGATCTCGGGCACCTCGATGGCGGCCCCGCACGCCGCGGGCGCAGCCGCGCTGCTGCTCTCCACCCAGCCCTCGGCCACGCCCGCCGCGGTGCGCAACGCCATGGTGCAGGGCGGCACGCAGAACGTGGTCACCGACCCGGTCGGGTCGCCCAACGTGCTGCTGAACGTGGCATCGGGGGTCACGCCCCCGGCGCCCGCCAGCCCGGCGCAGGACACCACTCCCGGCAACGCGCCGCGGCCGTCCACCAGCGGCCCGCGCGACGGGGCCCCGCCGGCCACCACGCCTCCGGTGATTCGCCGCACGGCCGCACCGCCCACGCCCAAGCTCGTGGCCGCCAAGCGCACCACCGGTGGGCTCGCCCTGAGCATCAGCGGCAAGGGCGTGGGCTACGAGGTGCTGGTCAACGGCAAGCGGGTGGCGCGCACCACATCCACCTCGCCGCTCATCCGCACCAAGCTGGCCAAGCCCGGTGCGAAGGTGCGGGTGAGGGCCTACAACTCGGGCGGCATCTCCGCGCCGTCCAACACGGTGCGCATCTAGCCGCACGCGCGCATCCGGAGGTATCCGAGGGCCCCGCTCCGCCAGCCGGCGCGGGGCCCTCGTCGTTCCCGTGACCATGCGCCGGCGTGCCACGGACCGGCCTGGCATGGGCCGCTCACCGGGCAAACCGCTTGACTCGTCCCATGTACGAACCCACGTGGGACTCAGTGGGCACCCATGAGGTGCCCTCGTGGTACGAC
>CAIYRJ010000299.1 GCA_903928615.1 uncultured Actinomycetes bacterium
GGTGGTCACCGTGATCGGCCTCATCGTTCTGGGCGCGACGGGGGCGAAGCTCGGCGGCGCGCCCGTGGTGCGCGCCGCCGCCCGCGTGCTGTTCTGGGGCGTGGCGGCCATGGCCATCACGTCCCTCATCGGCACATTGGTGGGCGCCGCCGTCTAGCTGAGAGGCACGGGCACGCAGTTGCCCGTAGCGCACACGGAGCGCTCCACGAACACGGTGGTCGGACCCTGCTTCGTCTTGGGCGTGCTGCTGGTTGTCGCGGCGTAGCGCTTGAGGAAGCTGGTCTTGCTCTTCTTCACCGTGGTGAGGCTGGAGCCCTGGAGCGCGGTCATGGTGGCCTGCAGCACCGGAGTGGCGGACGAGCCGCTGGTGGTGAGCACCGTGGATGACATCGAGGCCACGAAGGTGTTGATCACCCCGTTCTTCGTGTTGGTGATCGCCACGTTCGGGGGGTCCACGGCAAAGCTGGAGTTTCCGCTGAGGGTCCAGAGGCCCGCGAACTGCGAAATGGGGAAGGTGCCCGTCATGCGGCTCGGCCGCACGGTGAACCAGATCACCGGCTGCGACGTCGAGGTGATGGGCATGGTGAACGTGTAGGTGCCCGTGGTTCCCGCCACCGGGGCCATCGTCGCCGACGGCCCGGTGAGCACGAACATGTAGGAGGCCTGGACGTTCGACGATGCGCCGGTCTCGGCCCGAGTCGGGGTGGACATGGCGGGGCCGGCGAGGGCCGCCCCGACGGCGAGCGAGGAGGCGGCCAGAAGAATGGTGGCGGGCGAGCGCATGGGGATCTCCGGTGCGAGGGGTGGAACAGGCCTCAGGCTACCGATGTGCCCTCACCGGTGGCGACCTGCGCGGCCCGCGCGCCCTGCGCCGCGCGGCGTCAGTGCTCGCTGCGCTCCCGGCGGGCGCGCTCGCGCACCAGGTCGATGCGCAGCGCCACGGTGAGGGCGTCCACCTTGGCCTCGCCATCGAGGCGGTCGGCCACGTGCCAGGCCTCCTGCGAGAGGTACTCCAGCCGCTCCACCGCGTCCGGCAGCTGCGCGGCCCGGTGGGACTCCTTCTCGAGGTAGGCGAGGATCTCCGCCTGCTCCGCGGGCAGCCACGTGGGCCGCTTGCCCGGCCACTCGGGGTTGCGCGCGATGAGCCACCAGAGGATCGCCAGCAGCGGCAGCTTGAGCGCCACCACCACGAACAGCACGTAGGTGGCCCGGATCCAGCCATGGCCGGGCACGTCGGGCGTCCACACGATGAGCACCGTGCCGAACAGCGCCAGCACCAGCGCCACCAGGATCGCCGGCACCACCCGCCGCGTCACCGGGGTGGGTGACGAACCGCAAAGAATCCACCGCATCACGCCTCGCATCTTCCGCCCGCCCGTGCGGGCGCGCAAGAGGGGTCCGGCCCCGGGCGGGCGCGTTGCTAGCATCGCGCGCCGCATGCACGTCGTCCTTCCCGATGGAAACCGGCTGGATCTGCCCGAGGGGGCAACCGGACACGACGCCGCCGCCGCCATCGGCCCGGGCCTCGCCAAGGCCGCGCTGGCAGTGCGGGTTGGCGACGAGATCCGCGACCTCGCGCGGCCGCTCGCGGACGGCGAGGAGATCGCCATCGTCACGGGCAAGAGCGGCGACGACCACCTCTACGTCATGCGCCACTCGGCCGCGCACGTGATGGCCGAGGCCGTGATGAGCCTGTTCCCCGGAACGCGGTTCGGATTCGGCCCGCCGATCGCCGACGGCTTCTACTACGACTTCGAGCTCGACGCGCCCATCACCGAGGACGACTTCCCGGCGATCGAGGCCGAGATCAACCGCATCGCGAAGTCGAAGGCGCCGTTCGAGCGCAGCGTCATGAGCATCCCCGACGCGAAGGAGTTCTTCGCGGAGCGCCAGCAGCCGTACAAGGTGGACCAGGTGGAGGAGCTCGGGCGGCAGGGCGAGGCCGACGTCTCGCTCTATCGCGAGCGCGACTTCATCGACCTCTGCCGCGGCCCGCATGTGCACGACACCGGGAAGATCGGCCATGTGAAGCTGCTGTCGGTGGCCGGTGCCTACTGGCGCGGCAGTGAGAAGAATCCGATGCTCACGCGGGTGTACGCGACGGCGTTCCCCACCAAGGCCGAGCTCGACGACTACCTCGAGCGCCTCGAGGCGGCCCGGGCGCGCGACCACCGGCGCGTGGGACGCGACCTCGGCATCTTCTACTTCGACGAGGCCGGGCCCGGGTTCCCGTTCTTCCTGCCCAAGGGCATGGTCGTGGTGAACGAGATCCAGTCGGCGCTGCGCACCGAGCTCGACGCCATGGGGTACCAGGAGATCCGCACCCCCACGATGCTCTCGGACGAGCTCTGGAAGCAGAGCGGTCACTACGAGCACTACAAGGACAACATGTACTTCACGGAGGTGGACGAGCAGGGGTTCGCCGTGAAGCCCATGAACTGCCCGGGCGCCTGCCTGGTGTTCCGGTCCACCCGCCGGTCGTACCGCGACCTGCCGCTGCGCCTCGCCGAGTTCGGGCACGTGCACCGGCACGAGCTCTCGGGCGTGCTGCACGGTCTCTTCCGCGTGCGCGCCTTCACGCAGGACGACGCCCACGTGTTCTGCCGCATGGACCAGATCCAGTCCGAGGTGCGGTCGATCCTCGACCTCACGGAGCGCTTCTACGCGCGCTTCGGGTTCCAGGA
>CAIYRJ010000300.1 GCA_903928615.1 uncultured Actinomycetes bacterium
AGTGCGCGGCCACGCCCTCCGGCTTCGGGCCCACCAGGCGCGGAGCCGCGAGCGAGATGATCGCCCCGGCCAGCAGCACGCCCGCGGCCACGAGCACCGCGGGGTTGAGGCCGTCCACGTAGGCCTGGCCGCTGTCGTACGAGCCGCTCGCGGTGAAGATGGCGGTCATCACGGCGATGCCCATGGCGCCGCCGATCTCGCGGATGGTGTTGTTGGTGCCCGATGCCTTGCCGATGTCCACCTGCGGCACCGATTGCACGAGCAGGTTGGACACCGGCGCGAACACCATCGACATGCCGAAGCCCGCGAGCAGGAAGCCCCCGAACAGCCCGAGGTATGAGATGTCGGGCGTGATGACCAGCCCCATCCAGAGGAACGCGCCGGACATGATGAACAGGCCGGCCACCATGAAGGGCCGGGCGCCGACGCGGTCGCTGAAGAGCCCGGCGAGTGGCGCGATGAACATGGGCATGATCGTCCAGGGCAGCACCTTGAGCCCGGCCTCGGTGGGACTGTCGCCCTGCACGGTCTGCAGGAACTGCGCCAGGAAGAACACCGCGCCGAACAGGCCGAAGTAGAGGCACACCGACGCGGCGTTGGCCACGTTGAGCCCGCGGTTGCGGAAGAACTTGAGCGGCAGCATGGGGTGCGGCGCGCGGGTCTCCCACCAGAGGAAGGCCAGGATGAACGCCACGCCCCCGATGAGGGTGCCGAGGATCTCCGGCGATCCCCAACCGGCCTCGTTGCCGCGCACGATTCCGTAGACGATGCCGAACACGCCGATGCCGGCGAGCAGCATTCCGAGGAGGTCCAGCCCGGTGTCGGGGCCGTACGACTCGCGCAGCTTCCAGAGGGTCAGGCCCGCGGCCACGATGCCGATTGGCACGTTCACCCAGAAGATCCAGTGCCACGAGATGCCGTCGACGATGACCCCGCCGATCACCGGCCCGGCCGCCACGGCGAGGCCGGAGATTCCCGACCAGATGCCGATGGCCAGTCCGCGCTTGCCCGGGGGGAAGGCGTCGGCCAGCAGCGTGAGCGACAGCGGCAGCACCGGGGCGGCGCCGAGGCCCTGCAGGGCCCGGAAGAAGATGAGCCACTCGATGCTGGGCGCCAGGGCGCACCCCGCGGATGCGATGGCGAAGATGAGCAGGCCGGCCGCGAATACCCGGCGCCTGCCGAAGCGGTCGCCCAGCGCCGCGCCGGTGAGCAGCAGCACCGAGAACGCCAGGGTATAGGCGTTGACCACCCAGCCCAGGGTCTCCACGGATGCGCCGAGGTCGACGCGGATCACCGGCAGCGCGGTGGTGACCACGAGGTTGTCGAGGGTCACCATGAAGAGCCCGATGCCCGTGAGCACCAGGGCCCAGATGTGGGATCCCTTCGACCCCGCGGCGGGGGGAGCGGGGCTGTGCGTCGCCTCCATCGCGAGCACGCTAGCCGGTGCCCGGCCCGCCATCGCCGGGTATCGGCGCATCCCGGTCGATCGGCTGGGCCCGTACACCGGCATCGGGCGGCATCCCGCCCGGTATCCTATGCTTGCTCATGCAAGTACCTCGAAGGGAGACCCCATGGCAGACGGAGCAGAGATCAGCCTCAAGGAGGACGGCCCGATTCTCGTGAGCGGCGACTTCACGCTCACCGGCGAGGACGGTCAGCCGTTCACGGACCTCAACCCCACCATCGCGCTGTGCCGGTGCGGGCTGAGCGCCAACAAGCCCTTCTGCGACGGCAGCCACTCGGCCCAGGGCTGGTCGTCCAAGTAGGACGCCCCCCGGGAATGGCATGACGCGATGAAATGGGGCCCGGGAGACCGGGCCCCTCGCGTATGCGGCGCCTAGGCGCCCGCGGTGGTGAGGCGGGCGATCTGGGACAGCCCCTCGGCGGCAACGCTGGCCTGGCCGAGCTCGTCGGGGTCGCTCACGGCGATCTCGCCGTGCTCGACCGCCCTCGCGAGATCGAGAGCCGCCTCGATCGCACGCAGGTGCTCGGTGGTGAGCGCCACCACCACCGCGTGCTCGTCGGTGCTCTGAATGCGGGTTTCCATACGTCGCATGGTCGCGCGTCCGGGGAGAATTTCAAGAGGAACGGGCACGTGCGTGGCACTTGCGCAACATGTCCGTTTCGTCACTATCTCCGGTTGCCGCGTGGCGTGAGCGAGTAGGTTCCCGCCATGCCTGAACGCCGCCGCTTCGGATCGACCGACCTCGACGTCTCGCCCATCTGCCTCGGCACCAA
>CAIYRJ010000301.1 GCA_903928615.1 uncultured Actinomycetes bacterium
CGCATCTGGATCCCGCTCTGCGTGGTGATCCTGCTGGTGCTGCTGCCCATCACGCGCCCGCGGAGCATCCTGTCGTGGCGCACCCTCGACCTGCTGGTGCTGCTGTCGTTCACCGCCTCGTGGGCGTGGTTCAACCAGGGCGAGATCTTCACGTCCGTTCCGCTGCAGTACCCACCGCTCATCTACCTGCTCGCGCGGATGATCTGGATCACCGTGCGCCGGGCGCGGCTGCGGCGAGGGAGTGAGCCGAGTCCGAGTGCTGGCAACCCCGGTGATGGGAACCCCGGTGACAGTCACCATCCGGTGACAGTCACCCCCACTGCGGGGCCTGCCGCCTCGCCTTCGCGCATGCCCCGCGGGCCACGCACGCCCGGGCTGCCCGGGTGGATGCCCACCTGGCTGCTCGTCACCGTGCTGGTGGTGCTCGTGGCGCTGCGGTGGGGGCTCAACGGGCTCAACAGCAACGTGATCGACGTGGGCTATGCCGGGGTGATCGGCAGCGACCTCATCCTCGACGGGCAGACGCCCTACGGCAACTTCCCGGAGGACTGCGGCCAGTGCGATACCTACGGGCCGCTGAACTACATCTCGTACATCCCCTTCGAGGCCGTGATGCCCTTCACGGGCAAGTGGGATGACCTTCCGGCCGCGCACGGGGCGGCCACGCTCTTCGACGGGCTCACCCTGCTCGCCCTGCTGGTGCTCGGCTGGCGATTGGCCGGGCGGAAGATGGGCCTCACCTTCGCCATCGCGTGGGCGGCCTTCCCGTTCACGGCCTTCACCCTCTCGAGCAACTCGAACGACGCGCTCATATCGGCGTGCGTCGCCTGGGGACTCGTGCTCGCCGCGCGACCACTCGGGCGCGGCGTGATGATCGGCCTCGGCGTGGCGGCCAAGATCGTGCCGGCCATTCTCGTGCCGCTCTGGGCCCGGCACCCGTTCCCGCGCGCAGACCGCGCGGCGGGTCCCCGGCGGCTGGTGGCCTACATCGGCGGCCTGGTCATCGCCGCGCTGCTCACCGGCTGGGTGCTGCTGCTCGACGGCACCGACGGCATACGCAGCTTCTGGTCACGCACCGTCGGCTACCAGGCCGACCGGGAGTCACCCTTCTCGATCTGGGGCCAGTTCGAATGGCTCCGCCCGGTGCACATCGCCATCGGCGCGCTGGTGATCCTCGGCGCCCTCATCGTGATGCGCTGGCCCCGTCGCCTGGACATCGTGCAGTGGGCCGCCATCTCTGCCGCGCTCATGATCGGCTTCGAGTTGGTGCTCACCCACTGGTTCTACCTGTACATCCCGTGGTTCCTGCCCATGGTGATCCTCGTGGTGGTGCCGCTCTGGCCCGACCCCGAGCCCGAGCCGGCGATCCCGCCGGGCAGGTGGCTCACCCGGCTGAAGGGCCTCACGATGCGGCGGGCAGCAGCCCCACCGGTGGCAGCCGACGCGGCCCCTGACGCCGGGGGCGGCGCGAGCGCAGTAGGCGGGGGCGGCGCATGAGCCGCCGCGACGACATCGAGCGCCTGCTGCCGTGGCTGCTGTCGCTGCTGGCAGTGCTCGTGTGGGTGGGCCCCATGCAGTGGGTGTCGGCGAGCGTGCCGCAGATCTCGGACATCCCCACCTACGAGGGCGCGTACGCGCAGATGACCGCGGGCAACCTGCCCTACCTCGACTTCACGCTCGAGTACCCGCCGGGCGCGGCGGTGATC
>CAIYRJ010000302.1 GCA_903928615.1 uncultured Actinomycetes bacterium
CGCGCCGCTCGAGCTTGCCCTGCTCCAGCGTGGCCTCCTCGATGGCGGCCAGGGCCACCTTCTCCACCTCGGCCAGCATCGCGGGGTCGACCACCTGCGGCACGAAGTCCCACTTGGGCTTCCCGGCCTTCTCGCGGAGCTGGTCCTGGATGTCGCAGAGCTTGCGGATCTCGTCGTGCGCGATCTGCAGCGCCTCGAGCATGTCCTCCTCGGACACCTCGTTGGCCCCTGCCTCCACCATGGAGATGGCGTCGCGGGTGCCCGCGACCACCAGGTCGAGGGTGCTCTCCTCCATCTCCTGGAGGGTGGGGTTGATGACGAAGTCGTCGTCGAGCATGCCGATGCGCACCGCGCCGACCGGGCCCTCGAACGGGAGCTCCGAGAGCATCAGCGCGGCGGATGCCCCGTTGATCGAGAGGATGTCGAAGGCGTTGACCTTGTCGATCGACAGCACGGTGGTGACGACCTGCACCTCGTTGCGGTAGCCCTTGGGCCACAGCGGCCGAAGCGGGCGGTCGGTCATGCGCGCCGTCAGGATGGCGCGCTCGCTCGGGCGGCTCTCGCGCTTGATGAAGCCGCCGGGGATCGCTCCCTTGGCGTACATGCGCTCCTCGACGTCCACGGTGAGGGGGAAGAAGTCCGTCCCCTCCCGCGGCTCGCGGGCGCCCACCGCGGTGACCAGCACGAGGCTGTCTCCCGAGCGCACGAGCACGGAGCCATTGGCCTGCTTGGCCAGGCGTCCCGTCTCGAAGGTGATCTCCTGGCCGCCGATGTCGGCGACGACGCTGATCGCGTCAGGGCCCTTCTCTGCCATTACGTTCCTCATCCCTTCATGCCGTGCCCCGTGCACGGCTCGTCTTGCGGCACCGCCCTCGTTGGCGATCCGCCGTCACGGGCGCCCTCGGCGCCCCGGTTGGCCTACCTGCGCAGGCCGAGCGAGTCAGTGAGCTCGCGGTAAGCGTTCAGGTCCTTCTTCTCCAGGTAGCTCAGCAGGCGCCTGCGCCGACCGACCATCGTGAGGAGGCCACGACGCGAGTGGTGGTCCTTGTGGTGGGTCTTGAGGTGCTCGGTGAGCTGGTTGATCCTCTCGGTGAGGATCGCGATCTGGACCTGGGGCGAGCCCGTGTCCGTCTCGTGCTGGCGGTGCGGCGCCATGACGCCCGCCTTGGTGTCCTTGTCCAGCATCTATGTCAACTCCATGTCCGGCCGCGGGGCAGCCTGAGCCGCACCCGGGTCAATGTGATCCGGCAGGGTATCAGGCCCCCGATGCCACCTCGCGGGTGCGGTCGATGTCCTCCTGCACCTGCGCCACCAGCTCCGCCGGCGTGGGGAACCGTCTCTCGTCGCGCAGCCGCTCGAGGAACTCCACGCGGATGCGCTGCCCGTAGAGATCCCCGCCCTCGTAGTCGAGGATGAACGCCTCGAGGCGCAGCGGGGGATCATCGCCGTCGGTGAAGGTGGGCGAGTACCCCAGGTTGATGGCCGCGGGATACCGGCCACCCGCGAGCACCACGCGCCCGGCGTACACGCCACGTGCGGGCAGCGCCACCTCGGGCGGCACCGACACGTTCGCGGTGGGCAGGCCCATCTCGCGCCCGCGCTGCTCGCCCGGCACCACCATGCCCTCCACCGAGTGCGGGCGGCCGAGCAGCGGCGCCACATCCGCCACCTGCCCCTGGGCGATGAGCCGTCGCACGCGGGTGGAGGACACCGGCTTGCCGTCGGCACTCATCACCGTGCCGGGGCTCTCAACGATCAGGCCGCGCGCACGGCCGAGGCGCTGCAGGTAGGCCACGGTTCCCGACCCACCCTGTCCGAAGCGGAAGTTGGCGCCCACCACCACGCTCTCCGCGCTGAGCGGCGCCGACCCCAGCATCTCGGCGAAGCGGTCGGCGCGAATGCGCGAGAACGCCTGCGTGAAGGGCACCACCAGCAGGGCGTCGGCGCCCAGCGCCTCGATGAGCTGCGCTTTGAAGGCCGGCTCCGTGAGCACCTTGGGCGCGAGCTCGGGGCGGAGGATTGCCAGGGGGTTCGGCTCGAAGGTGAGCACCATCGACTGCAGGCCCCGCTCACGGGCGCGCTCGATGGCGCGACCGATGATGGCCTGGTGACCGATGTGCACCCCGTCGAAGGTGCCGATGGCCACCACGCGGCGCTCCTCGCCGAGAGGAAGGTCGCCGATGCTCTGATAGCGCTTCATCCGGCCAGCACCACCCGGGGGCGCAGGAGCCCGTCGCCGGTCTCCGCGATGGCGAGCAGCGAACCCGCGCTCGCCAGCGCCACGGGTCCCTCGCCGGCGCCACGGGGGTCCGGCACGCGTCGCCCGTGGCGCACCTCGCCGGCGGCATGGTCAACGAGGTCCACGCGCGGGATGTGGCCGAGCACGTCGAGTGGATCGACGCCGCACCCCGGCGCCACCTCTTCCGGCGCGATGGCCGCCGATACCGCCAGCGCGCCCACCTCGGTGCGGCGCAGGTCGTGGCAGTACGCGCCGCATCCGAGGGCCTCCCCGAGGTCGGCGGCCAGCTGGCGCACGTACGTGCCCGACCCGCAGCGGAATTCCACGACGGCGTGACCGGTCATCGGGTCGTAGGACACCAGATCCGCGCGCTCCACGACGACCTTCCTCGTGGGACGTTCGACCTCCTCGCCCCGCCGGGTGCGCCTGTAGAGCCGCTCCCCCTCCACCTTCACCGCCGAGAGCGCCGGCACGCGCTGGTCGATCTCCCCCACCATGGCCCCGAGTGCGTCGCGCAGCGCCGCCTCGTCCGGCAGCGGTCCTCCCGGCGTGATCGGCCCCTCCGGGTCGCCCGACTCCGAGCGCTGTCCGAGGCGGATGCCGGCCACGTAGGTCTTGTCGAGGCCACTCACGAAGGGCGCGATGCGGGTGGCGCGCCCCACCAGGATCACCATCAGCCCCGTCGCGAACGGGTCGAGCGTGCCGGTGTGGCCCGTGCGCGGACGCCCCAGCGCGCGGCGGCACGTGGCCACGACGTCATGGGATGTCGGGCCCGCCGGCTTGTCCACGAGGATCGCCCGCGGCGGCACGTCCACGCCCTTCCCCATTCACGCACCCTGCTCGATCATGGCGTCCCGGATGAGCCCGATGATGGCGTCCGGGTCGCGGTGGGACGTGAAG
>CAIYRJ010000303.1 GCA_903928615.1 uncultured Actinomycetes bacterium
ACCATCGGCATGGCGCTCGGCGCCCTTGCCTTCCTATTCATGGCGGCCCGCGAAAGGCCGGGCCACCGATGGTTCCAGACCATCACGTTCTTCATCGTCGGCATCGCCGCCATTGCTTATCTGGCGATGGCGCTGAAGCAGGGGTACTTCCCGATCCTTCGGGAGGGCCAGGACATGGCCGAGCCCTTCTACTGGGCCCGCTACGTGGACTGGTTCTTCACCACTCCGCTCCTGCTGCTCGACCTGGCGCTGCTCGCCGGGGCCACCAAGGAGGCCATCGTCTGGCTCCTGGGCCTCGACGTAATGATGATCGCCACGGGCTTCTTCGCCGGCATCACTGCCAGCGACATTCGCTACGTGTGGTTCATCGTCAGCTCCATCATCTTCGTCTGGCTGCTCTGGGTGCTGCTGTCGGAGGTCGTCAAGGCCGCCAACCAGCGTGCTCCCGAGGTGAAGGCCAAGTTCATCCAGTTGGCCGTGTTGCTCGCGATCGTCTGGACGATCTACCCGATCCTCTGGTTGCTCGGCACCGAGGGCTTCAACGTCATCGGCATCACGGGTGAGGTGGCGACGTTCACCATCATCGACCTGATCGCCAAGGTCGGGTTCGGCTTCCTGCTCCTCTCCAACCGGAAGGTGCTCGAGGCCGCGCGTCCGACGATGGCCTGACGCTCGCATCGTCACCCCGGCCCGCGCGTCGCTCCATGCGGCGCGCGGGCTAGGGTGGTGACGATGCCCTCCCTCGCGCTACCCGGCGTCGGATGCCTGCGCGAGCAGTCGTTCCGGCTGCTGTTCACGTCGCAGTTGCTGAGCGCCGTGGGAGACACCGTGGCGTCGGTCGCGGTGCCCTTCGCCATCATCGCCCTGGGCGGCGGCGCCGGGGACATCGGCCTGGTGCTCGGAGCCCGTGCGGTTCCGCTCGTGCTGTTCCTGCTGGTGGGCGGGGTGTGGTCCGACCGCATGTCGCGCCGCACCGTGATGATCGCCAGCGACGCCGTGCGCGCGGGGTGCCAGGCCACGTTCGCCGCCATCCTGCTGCTCGGGGTGGGAGGCGTGCCGGCCATCGTGGCCATCACGTTCGTGTACGGCACCGCGGAGGCGTTCTTCCGCCCGGCGCTCTCGGGAATCCTCCCGCAGTCGGTGTCGCCTGAGCGCCTGCAGGAAGCCTATGGGCTCATCGCCATGACCCCGGCGGTGGGGATGCTGGCCGGGGGAATCCTCGGGGGCACCGCGGTGGCGCTCATCTCGCCCGCCGGCGCGATCGCGCTCGACGCCGCCACCTTCGCGGTGGCGATCGTGCTGCTGGCATTCGCGCGGTTCCGGCCGGTGGCGCTGGCCCAGGCGGGCCGGTCGTTCATCGCCGACCTGCGCGAGGGCTGGGACGCCTTCCGCCGCCGGTCGTGGCTGGTGGTCGTGGTGGTGGGCGAGTCGTTCTACGCCCTGCTCGTGATGCCGGCCATCTTCGTGGCGGGCCCGCTCATCGCCGAGCAGTACCTGGATGGCGCCACGTCGTACGCGGCGATCGTGTCGGCGTTCGGCCTGGGGTTCGTCACCGGCGGGCTCATCGTCGCCCGCCTCAAGCCACGGCGCCCGCTGGTGCTCGCCTATGCGGTGACGCTGCCCTTCGTCGGCACGTTCATCGCCCTCTCGGTGCCGGCACCCACCGCGGTCATCGCGGCATGCGCATGGGTGGGCGGCACGGTCATCATCATCTCCGGGAGCCTCCTCGAGACCACCATCACCCGGCAGGTCACCCCCGACCTGCGCTCGCGCGTCGGCTCGTTCCGCGCCCTTGGCAGCCAGGTGTGCCAGCCCATCGGCTTCGCGATCGCCGGCGGCATCATCGCCGGCATCGGCCTGTCGGGAATCATGTGGCTGGCCGTCGCAGCGGTGTTCGCGAACGTGGCCCTGGTGCTGGCCACCCCGAGCGTGCGCGCGATGGACGACA
>CAIYRJ010000304.1 GCA_903928615.1 uncultured Actinomycetes bacterium
CTACATCTGCGGCGAGGAGACCGCCCTGCTCGAGAGCCTCGAGGGCAAGCGCGGCCAGCCGCGCCTCAAGCCGCCGTTCCCGGCCGTGGCCGGGCTGTATGGCTGCCCCACGCTCATCAACAACGTGGAGACCCTGGCGTCGCTGCCGCCCATCATGCACCGCGGGCCCGACTGGTACGCCGCCATGGGCAACGAGAAGAGCCCGGGCACCAAGCTGTTCTCGGTGTCGGGCCACGTGCTGAACCCGGGCAACTTCGAGGTGGTGCTGGGCGAGACCACCCTGCGCGAGCTCATCTACGACATGGCCGGCGGCCTGCGCCCCGGCCGCGAGGTGAAGGCCGTGTGGCCCGGCGGATCGTCGGTGCCCGTGATCGGCGTCGACTCGCTCGACGTGCCGCTCGACTACGAGGCCCTGAACAGCGTGGGCACCTTCCTCGGCAGCGGCGGCTGCATCGTGATGGACGACTCCGGCTGCATCGTGCGCGCGTCGTGGCGCCTGGCGCAGTTCTACCGCCACGAGAGCTGCGGCAAGTGCACGCCGTGCCGCGAGGGCACCGGGTGGCTCGCCAACATCCTCGGGCGCATGGTGCATGGCGAGGGCCGCGGCGAGGAGGACATCCGCCTGCTCGAGAGCCTGTTCGGGCGCATCGAGGGGCGCACGCTCTGCCCGCTGGCCGACGGCGCGGTGATGCCCATCCAGAGCGCGCTCGATCTCTTCCGCGATGAGTTCATCCGCGTGGCCCACGAGGGCTCGCCCCGTCCGGTGCCGATGACGGAGGCGCCCGTTGGCTGACCCCGCGAACACCCCGGGCGGCGGAACCACGGGCGGCGACGGTGCCGGTGGCACCCCCGCAGCCGACGTGGTGACCCTCACGGTGAACGGGCGCACGATCGAGGCGCCCAAGGGCACCATGCTGGTGGACGCCGCCAAGGCGGCGAGCATCGAGATCCCCATCTTCTGTTACGAGCCACGCCTCGGCGCGCCCAGCGGCGCATGCCGCATGTGCCTCGTGGAGGTGGAGGGCATGCGCGGCCTGCAGACCGCCTGCTCCACCCCGGTGGCCCCCGACATGGTGGTGAACACCGAGAGCGAGGTGGCCAAGGACGCCCAGGACGGCGTGCTCGAGCTGCTGCTCGCCAACCACCCCCTCGACTGCCCGGTGTGCGACAAGGGCGGGGAGTGCCCGCTGCAGGACCGCACCTTCCGGTTCGGCCCCGGCCAGACCCGCACGGTGGAGCCCAAGCTGCACTTCCCCAAGCCGCTCGACCTCTCGCCGCTGGTGGCGCTCGACCGCGAGCGCTGCATCGCCTGCTACCGCTGCGTGCGGTTCAGCCAGGAGGTCGCCGAGGACGGCCAGCTCACCTTCCAGGAGCGCGGCGACCACGTGGAGATCGCGACCTTCAGCGGCGACCCCTACGAGGGCCGGTTCACGGGCAACACCATCGACCTCTGCCCGGTGGGCGCGCTCACGAGCAACCCCTACCGGTTCGTCAGCCGTCCCTGGGACATCAAGAACACCCCCTCGGTGTGCGCAGGCTGCTCCGTGGGCTGCAACCTCGAGGCCACCGAGCGCGACAACGAGGTGAAGCGCCTCACCGGTCGCCCCGAGCCCAACTTCGCGGTGGAGGAGGGCTGGATCTGCGACCGCGGGCGCTGGGCCTACCCGTCCCTTCGCAGCGATGAGCGCATCATGGGGCCGCTGCTGGTGGACGCCGTGGGCCGGCGCACGGTGCTGCTCGACCGCGCGGTGAACGAGGCCGCCGGCATGCTGGGGGCGCGCGACCTGCGCGTGGCCGTGCTGCTGGGCGAGCCCATCAG
>CAIYRJ010000305.1 GCA_903928615.1 uncultured Actinomycetes bacterium
CAGGTGGCCACCGACGTGGTGACGGCCCAGGCCCAGCCGCCCGCGGCCGGCGCGCCGCCCACCACGCCGTCCGGCAGGCCGCTTGCCACGGCCTTCGGCGTGGCCTTCCCGGACCTGGCGTCCCGCCTGGGGTGGCAGCCGGTGGGTCGCCGCGACGACGTGGTTGATGGGCGCGCGGTTCGCACCGTGGTGTACGCCCGTGCGGGGCGGCGCCTCGCCTGGTCGGTCATCGATGGCGCGCCGGTGCCGGTGCCGCCCGGCGCCACGTCCGTGCCCGTGCGCGGGCCGGGCACGGCGCAGTTCGAGTCAGGAGGGCGCGTGGCGGTGCTCACAACCCGCGGGGGCCACTCGGTGGTGGTGTCCGCCGCGGGCGTGTCGCCCGTCGCCATCGTGAGGGCGGCGCGGGCCCAGTGAGCATGCGACCGCGACGTGCCGAGCCCCCGGGCCCCGGGCCGGAGGAGGCCCTTCCCGGCGACGCGCTCGTGCTGCGCGCGGCCGAGGAGTCGCTCTCGGGCCGCCGATCGGGCATTCGCCGGTTCACGCCGTTCCTCGGACCGGCCTTCATCGCGGCAGTCGCCTACATCGACCCCGGCAACTTCGCCACCAACATGGCGGCGGGGGCGGAGTTCGGCTTCCTGCTGCTCTGGGTGATCGTGGCTGCCGTGCTCATGTCGATGCTCATCCAGTCGATGTCGGCGAAGCTCGGCATCGCGTCGGGCATGAACCTGGCCGAGGCCTGCCGCGCCCGCTACAGCAGGCCCGTGCGCCTCGGTCTCTGGCTGCAGGCCGAACTCGTGGCGATGGCCACCGATGTCGCCGAGTTCGTGGGAGCGGCGCTCGGCCTCTACCTGCTGTTCGGGATCCCGCTGCTGCCGGCGGCCGTCATCACGGCCATTGCCTCGTACGCCATCCTCGCCATGCAGGCCCGGGGCTTCCGCAGGCTCGAGGCCATCATCGCCGCATTCGTGGGCGTCATCGTGGTGGCCTTCGCGGTGCAGGTGTTCCTCGCCGGACCGTCGCCGTCCGAGGTGGCCACCGGCCTCGTTCCGGGGTTCGACGGCACGGCCAGCGTGCTGCTGGCCGTGGGAATCCTCGGCGCCACGGTGATGCCCCACGTGATCTACCTGCACTCGGCGCTCACCCAGCGCCGCGTGCCCGTGGCCGACCCGGCGGCCAAGAAGCGCCTGTTCCGGTTCGAGGTGGTGGACGTCATCATCGCCATGACCATCGCCGGGCTCGTGAACGTCTCGATGCTGGTCATCGCCGCCACGGTGTTCAACTCGGCGGGCATGACGGGCGTGGGGGAGGACCTCACGCAGGTGTACGAGGGCCTCGGCAACGTGGTGGGCAACTATGCCGACGTGCTCTTCGGGGTGGCGCTCCTCGCATCGGGCTTGTCCTCCTCGAGCATCGGCACGCTTGCCGGCCAGGTGGTGATGGAGGGGTTCCTGCAGCGCCGCATCCCGGTGTGGCTGCGGCGGGCCATCACGATGGCGCCGGCATTCATCATCCTGGCCCTGGGCGTCGACCCCGTGCTCGCCCTGGTCATCTCGCAGGTCATCCTGTCGTTCGGCATCCCCTTCGCGCTCATCCCCCTGCTGCAGGCCACGGCCGATCGGCAGGTGATGGGCGTGCTCGTGAACCGGCGCATCACGACGATCCTGGGCATCGC
>CAIYRJ010000306.1 GCA_903928615.1 uncultured Actinomycetes bacterium
CACCGCGGGGTGGCGGAACAGCATGCCCACCGCGGCGTTCGCGCCGTTGGAGTACCCCAGGGCCGTCACGCGGGAGGGGGCGAGGCCGTACGCCGACACCGCGTCCGCCACGAAGGCCGCGAGCTCGTCCGCCGCCAGCATGAGGTCGTCGATGTCGAGGTCGAGCATGCTGCGGCGCGCGAAGAAGCGGCGGGTCACGCCACCCTCCATCACCTTGCCGCGAGGAGCGAGCAGGTTCGCGTGGGGCGCCAGCCGTCGCGCCAGCGGCATCAGCTGGTATTCATCGCCGCCCGTGGCGTGCAGCACCAGCAGCGTGTCGGGGCCTGTGCCGGGCTCGAACGCATGGGCGAAGCCCAGCTCGGGTTGCCCTGCCCCCGGCGAACCCGCCACCGGCTTGTCGCTCACGCTGTCGCCGCCGGGGGCGGTGCCGATGGCCAGTCGGCGCGTGGATCCGGCACGGGCACGAGGCGGGCCTCCACCAGATCGCGGCGCTCCTCCAGCCACGGCGGCAGGAAGAGGTTCCGGCCGAAGTCCTCCTCGGGACCGGTCACGGTGAACCCGGGCTCCTCGGTGGCCAGCTCGAAGAGCAGGCCCCCGGGCTCGCGGAAGTAGACCGAGCGGAAGAAGTGGCGGTCCACGATGCCGCTGGTGCCGATGCGCGCCTGGCGCAGCAGGCGATCCCACCCCGGTTGGTCATCGTCGTTCGTGGAGAAGGCGATGTGGTGGATGACCCCCGCGCCCTGATGGGCCCATGCCCCATCGGGTGCCTCCTCCACGGAGATCCACCCGCCGCGCGACCCGCCGCGAAGGTCGTGGCGCCCATCCGGGCGCCGCGTCGCACCCATGAGGCGCTCGAGCACCGCCGCGGTGGCGTCCGGGGCGCCGCTGTACACCCGCACCCCGTCGAACCCCCGCAGCGCGTGCTCCTCGGGAATCTCCGGGTGCCGGGCGGCGAGGGGCGGGTCGGTGCCGTCGTCGATCACCAACACGTGGCCCAGGCCCTCGGGGTCCTCGAACTGCAGCTCATCGCCATCGCGGCGGGTCGCGCACCCCTCCGCGGCCAGGCGCTGCTCCCAGAACGCCAGGGCATCGGGCGATGCCACGCGCCAGGCGATGCGGTGGGGCGCGCCGGCGCCGAGGCGCCCCGTCATGGCGCCCGGGTACTCGAAGAACGTCAGGTCGGCGCCCGGGCGCGCATGCTCATCGCCGTAGAAGAGGTGATAGGCGCCGGGGTCGTCATGGTTGACGGTCTTGGCCAGGAGCCGGAGGCCCATCACCCGCGTGTAGAAGTCGAGGTTCCGCAGGGCGTCGCCGGTGATCGCCGTGATGTGGTGGATCCCGTTGAGCTTCATGGCCCCATCGTAGCGTCGATACTTGCGCCCTCAACGACCGTCGGCCGGCGGCGGCGGGGCTGCACCCGGGGGAACATGCTCAGGCGGGGGTCTCGGACGCCCCGGCGGCGGTCTCGGCGCTCGCCCACGGCGCGGGCCTGCCGAAGACCGAGGCCAGCCAGATGCCCACCCCGTAGAGGATGAGCTGGGGGACCATCAGCATGAGCATGCTCAGCGGATCGCCACCCGGGAGGATCGCCGCGATGAAGGCGATCACCACGATCGCGTAGCGCCACCAGCGCCGGAACTGCTGCGCAGTCACCAGCCCCATGCGCGCCAGCACGAGCATCGCCACGGGTACCTCGAACACCAGCCCTCCGGCGAACATGATCGTGAGGGCGAACGAGAAGTAGTCGGCCGCGCGCAGCGACACCTGGAAGTCGTCACCGGCGAAGCCCAGCAGCCACTGCAGGGCCACCGGCAGCACGAGGAAGTACACGAACAGCACGCCGCCGATGAAGAGCCCGGACACCCCCGCCACGATCGCGAGCATCTTCTTGCGGGTCTGCTCGCCGATTGCGGGCACCACGTAGGCGTACAGCTGGTAGAGCAGGATCGGCAGCGTCACGAGGATCGACGCGCCCAGCACCACCTTGAGGATCACCAGGAACGGCTCGGTGGGCGACAGCGCGAGGAGCTTGCGGTACTCGGGCGCGAGCGGGTCGAGCAGCACGCCGAGCAGCCATGCGTTGAACACGTAGAGCACGGCGAACGCCACGACGAGCGCCACCACGGCGATCACCAGCCGACGGCGGAGCTCGGTGAGGTGCTCGACGACGCTCAGCTTGTCGTCGGGATCGACCCGGCGCACGCCGAATCGCCCGAAGCGGCCACTCATGGGCCTACCCCTGCGGCCCCGGCCGCTCGCCCGGCGGCGAGTCGCCGCTCACGACGATGCCCTCGAGCACGTCCGGCGCGGCGGTGGGCTGCTCGGGCTCCCCGGCCGTGGCCGTGGTCACCGGAGCCGCCTGCGCGGCGGGGGTGGGCTGCGGCGCGGGGTCGTCGTCGTGCCGGTCACCGCTGATCGCGCCCTTGAAGTCGCGGAGCCCCTTCCCCACCGCCCGGCTGAACTCGGGCAGCTTCGTGGGGCCGAGCACGAGCACGGCGATCACGAGCACGATGATGATCTGGATGGGCGAGAGGTCGAACATCGGGTAGGAAAGGCTAGACCCCCGGGAGGTTCACCGGAAGCCGGACGGGGCGCTGGGATAGGGTTTCCCGCATGCCGAATGACCCCGCTTCGACCACCGAGGACGTCGTGATCCGCCAGATGCGTGATCAGGTGATCGACAACGACCTCAAGATCATGCAGGCGCTGAACCAGCGCCTCGCGCTCGTCTCGCGCCTGCGCGCCTACAAGGAGGAGCGGGGGCTGGAGTTCGTCGACACCTCGCGCGAGGAGTGGATGGTGCGCTACCTGCAGGGGGCCAACAAGGGCGCGCTCTCCGACGAGGGCCTGGCGGAGATCTACGGGCACATCCTCGAGCTCACGAAGAGGGAAACCGCCCGCTGACCCTGCCGGCGCGCCGCGTGCGCGCCGCCCCGCTCAGTCGGCGAAGTCCTCCGGGGTCACCTGGTCGAGGAACTCCTTGAACTTCTCGACCATGTCCTCGTCGTCCTCGGGCTCGTGCTCGAACTCGATGGCGTTCTCGTCGAGCAGGTCGTCGGAGGCGAAGATCGGTGCGCCCGTGCGCACCGCGACGGCGATGGCATCGCTCGGCCGGGAGTCGATCTCCACGTCGGGCCCGGGCGTGCGCAGGTGGATGAGCGCATAGAAGGTGTTGTCGCGCATCTCGGTGACCGTCACCCGCGATACCTCGGCCTGCAGGCCGTCGATCATCTCGGTGATGAGGTCGTGGGTCATGGGCCGGGGCGACTCGGTGCCCTGCAGCTTCATGAGGATCGCCGACGCCTCGGCGTGGCCGATCCAGATCGGCAGGAAGCGGTTCCCGTCGACCGTCTTGAGCAGCACGATCGGCTGCTTGCCGACCATGTCGAAGCTCACCCCGTAGATGACCATCTCCTGCATGGGCCGATCATAGACGCGGGCAGGGCACCACTCCGGTGCTATGGTCCCGCGCCGCGGGCGATTAGCTCAGGTGGTTAGAGCGCATCCCTGATAAGGATGAGGTCCCAGGTTCGAGTCCTGGATCGCCCATAGCGCGACGGATCTACCCCGCGCTGTCGAGGCGGTCGAGGGCGGCCGCAACGGCGGCCTCGTCGTCGAAGACGATCTGCACCACCACGCGGCCCTTCGATGCCCCCCTCACGGTGACGGGGGCCTCGAACGCGCCCGAGAAGGCGTCGATGGCCTCGTCGGCGATCCCCGGGGCCGGGCGGCGGGGCCTGCCCGTGGATGCCGGGCCGTCGGCGTTGGCCCGGGCGAGCGCCTCGGTGGCGCGCACCGAAAGTCCCTGCTCAGAGGCCTGTTTTGCCACCGCCCGACGCCGCTTCGCGCCATCGGCCATGAGGATCGCCCGGCCATGCCCCTCGGTGAGGTCCCCCGCCACGAGCATGTCCTGCACGTCGTCGGGGAGCTCCAGCAGCCGGATGAGGTTGGCCACGGACGACCGGCTGCGGCCGACCCCGCGTGCCACGTCGGCCTGGCTCTGGCCGAAGTCCTCCACCAGCACCGCGAGGGCCTGGGCGGTCTCGATGGGGTCGAGGTCCTCGCGCACGAGGTTCTCCACCAGCCCCGCCTCGAGGCGCTGGCGCTCATCGGCGTCGCGCACGACCGCCGGAACCTCTTCGAGGCCGGCGATACCCGCAGCCCTCCAGCGGCGCTCGCCGGCGATCAGCTCGTAGTCCCCCCCGCCCAGCTCGCGCACCACCACGGGCTGCAGAAGGCCGGTGCTCGCGATGCTCTCGGCCAGCACCTGCAGCGCCTCGTCGTCGATGCGCTTGCGCGGCTGCGCGCTGTTCGGTCGGATTCGAGCGATCTGGATGACTCGCAGCCCCTCCCCGGACGCCGTGACGGCCGGTGGGTCGCCGGGGCCGGGCACGACCGCCACCGGGGCGTCGCCCAGCAGCGTCGACAGGCCGCGCCCGAGGCGCGGTGATGGCTTCCTCTCAGCCACGGGACATGACCTCCCTCGATGCCTGTTGGTATGCCTCGGCCGCAGCGCAGTGCGGGTCGTACCGCACCACCGGCTCGCCGAACGACGGGCTCTCGGTCACGCGCACGTTGCGCGGCACGATGGTGTCGAACACCAGGCCCGGGAAGTGCGTGCGCACCTCGTTGACCACCTCACCGCTGATGCGCGTGCGGGGATCGTGCATGGTCATGAGCAGCCCGCTGATGACCAGCGACGGGTTGAGCCGGGCGCGCACCTCGGACACGGTCTCCATGAGCCGCGAGAGCCCCTCGAGGGCGTAGTACTCGCACTGCACCGGCACGATGAGCCGGTCGGCGGCCACGAGGGCGTTGACGGTGATGAGGTCGAGCGACGGCGGGCAGTCGATGAACACGTAGCGGTACTCGGCAGCCGCGGACTGCAGCGCGCTGCGCAGCAGGCCCTCGCGCCCGTCGCCGCGCTCCACGAGCTCCACCGCCGCGCCGGCGAGGTCGGCCGTGGCCGGGATGAGGTCGAGCCTCGGCACCACGGTGCCCATGCGGGCGCGGGAGAGGGGTACGCCATCGAGCATCACGTCCGCGGTGGTAGCTGCATCGGGGCCGGGGCGCTCGCCCCCCAGCACGCCGCTCGTGGCGTTCGCCTGGGCGTCGGCGTCCACGAGCAGCACGCGGTGCCCGGCGGCGGCGATGCACGCAGCGATGTTGATCGTGGTGGTCGTCTTGCCGACGCCGCCCTTCTGGTTCGCGACGGCGTAGATCACGCGAGGGGGCGCTTCGCCGCCATGCCCGGCCGGCGCGGGTAGCGGTCGGGGGTCGATCCGGCCTTCTCCCACACCGAGAAATACCTGCTCACGCCGGGAATAGGTGTGACAGCGATGTCAGGGGTGGGTGTCAGGCCCAGCTCGCCCCCCGCCAGCAGCGCAAGGGCCTCGTCATCGGCCTCGCGTCGCCCGCGCCATGCCACCAGGTGGCCCCCCGGCGCCACCAGGGGCGCCGCGAGCTCCATCACCACGGGCAGGGAGCCCACCGCCCGTGCGCAGGCCACGGAAAAGGCTTCGCGTTCGTCGCGGGCGAGGGTTTCGCTTCGATCGGCCACCACGCGGACATTAGGGAATGCCGCGGAGGCCCTGCGCAGCCAGTCGGCCTTGCTCTTCTCGCTCTCGACGAGCGTCACGGGCACCGCCGGGAGGGTGGCCGCCAGGGCCAGGCCGGGGAACCCGTTGCCGGATCCGATGTCCACGATGCTGGTGGCCTCGCGCACGGCCGGCACCCGCAGGCCACTGAGGGAGTCCACCGCGTGCACCCACACCGCCTGGTCGATATCCCGCACCGACGAGAGGTTCTGCGGCTCGGCGAGCATGGCATCCAGCACGCCCGCGATGGCCGCTGCCACAGCCGGATCAATGGGAATGTCGGACGCGGCTGCGCGCTCGACGATCAGGTCGGCCGGGGTTTTCACGTGAAACGGGTGGTCAGCGGCCGTCGGGGCGTTTCACGTGAAACGCGGGGCCTACTCGGCGGAAGGGACCACGACGATCCGGCGGCGGGGGTCCTCGCCCTCGCTGCGCGTCTCGATGTCCGTGCGGTCGGCCAGCGCCATGTGCACCGTTCGCCGATCCAGCGCGCTCATGGGCTCGAGCTCGATTTCCTCGCCGAACTCCACGGCCTCGTCGGCCGCCTTGTGGGCGAGCCTCGTGAGCAGTTCCGCACGGCGGGCCCGGTAGTCGCCGGCATCCACCAGCACCCCGCGGCGCTGGCCACCGGGCTGGCGGCGCACCGCCTGTGCTGCGAGCACCTGCACGGCGTCGAGCACCTCGCCGTCGCGGCCGATG
>CAIYRJ010000307.1 GCA_903928615.1 uncultured Actinomycetes bacterium
CCCCCCGTGAGCGCCGAAGCGACCACCGTCATGTGGTTTCGCCGCGACCTTCGCGTGGACGACCACCCCGCCCTCGCCGCGGCCGCCGCGCGCGGCCGCGTGGTGGCGCTGTGGGTGGCCGATCCGGCCCTGCTCGGCGCGCCGCACCATCGCGCACCGGTGCGCCTGATGTTCATGCGGGCCTGCCTCGAGGCGCTCGACTCGGCCCTCACCGAGCGCGGCATCCGGTTGGTGGTGCGCTCGGGCGATCCCGCCGAGGTGGTGCCGGGCGTGGCGCGCGAGGCCGGCGCCGACCTGGTGATGGTCACCGCCGATGTGACCCCCTACGCCCGTCGGCGCGACGCCGCCGTGGCGGACGCCCTCGCCGCCGCGGGAGCCGGCCTCGAGCCGGTGGGCGGCCCATGGCGCGTGCCCCCGTCGGACCTCGCGGGATCCAAGGGCACCGGCTACCTGGTGTTCACGCCCTTCTGGCGGGCCTGGGACCAGGTGCCCGTCGACCCGCGCATCGCACCGCCAGACTCCCTGGCGGGCCCCGAGCTCGCCTCGGAGGGGCTCACGATGCTCCCCGAGGGCGACCCGCCCATCGCCGCCGGTCCCGATGCCGCTCGCGCACGCCTGGAGGAGTTCATCCGCAGCGGGGCCGTGGATCGCTACGGCGACGAGCGCGACATGCTGGCCGACGACGGCACCTCGCACCTGTCGGCCGACCTCCGCATGGGCGTGCTTTCGCCGTCGCAGGTGGGACGTGCCATCGGCGCGGAGCGGGGGCTGCCCGCATCGCGCACGCCGTTCTGGCGCCAGCTCGCGTGGCGCGACTTCTACGCGCACCACATGGATCGCCATCCCGAGGTGGCCGATGGGGCGCTCAAGCCCGCATACCGCGCCATGGAGTGGGATGACGACCCCGCGCTGCTTGCCGCCTGGCGCGAGGGACGCACGGGATTCCCCCTCTGCGATGCCGGCATGCGCCAGATGCGCGAGACCGGCTGGATGCACAACCGTGCCCGCATGGTGGCCGCGAGCGTGCTCGTGAAGGACCTGCTCGTGGATTGGCGCCACGGCGAGGCCGAGTTCATGCGGCGCCTGGTGGATGGCGACCCCGCCAACAACAACGGTGGCTGGCAGTGGACCGCCGGCACCGGCACGGACGCCGCGCCCTACTTCCGCGTGTTCAATCCCGTGCTGCAGTCCAAGCGCTTCGACCCCACCGGCGCGTACGTGCGTCGCTGGATCCCGGAGCTCGCGAACGTTCCCGACCGCTTCATCCACGAGCCATGGAAGATGGATGAGGCAACCCAGGAGGAGGCAGGCTGCGTGATCGGCCGTGACTATCCCGCCCCGGTGGTGGACCACTCGGTTCGCCGCGACGAGGCCATCGCCCGCTACAAGGACGCCGATGCCCGCCACGCGGCGCGGCTGGAGGCCGCCGCATGAGCCGGCGCGTGCTGGTGACGGGCGCCACCGGATACGTGGGCGGGCGCCTGCTGCATCGCCTCGAGGAGCGCGGCGATGAGATCACGTGCCTCGCCCGCACGCCGGACAACCTCGAGCCGCGCTGCCTGCCGACCACCCGCATCGTCAAGGGCGACGTCACCACCGGCGAGGGCCTCGACGAGGCCATGGCCGGCGTGGAGGTGGCGTATTTCCTGGTGCACTCCATGGGTGCCGCGGGCAACTACCACCGCGCCGAGCGCGATGCGGCACGCAACTTCGTGGCCGCCGCCGAGCGCGCGGGCGTGAAGCGCATCGTCTACCTGGGCGCGCTGGGGCGCGGCAAGCACATGTCGAAGCACCTCGAGAGCCGGCAGGAGGTCGGGCGCATCCTCCGCTCGGGCTCGGTGCCGTGCGTGGAGTTCCGTTCCTCGGTGATCATCGGCTCGGGCAGCCTCTCGTTCGAGATGGTGCGCGCGCTGGTGGACCGCCTGCCCGTGATGGTGTGGCCCAAGTGGGTGGACACGCCCACGCAGCCCATCGGCATCGAGGACGTCATCGAGTACCTGGTGGAGGCGTCGGAGATCCCGCTCGAGGAGAGCGTGGTGGTGGAGATCGGCGGCACCGACCAGGTGTCGTACGGCCAGCTGCTCATCGAGTACGGCCACGCGCGCGGCCTCAGGCGCTTCTTCATCCGCGTGCCGGTGCTCACCCCGCGGCTCTCGAGCCTGTGGCTCGGCCTGGTGACGCCCGTGTACGCGCGGGTGGGCCGCGAGCTTGTGGATGGCCTGCGCGCCGAGACGATCGTGACCACGGACACCGCGGAGCGCCTGTTCTCGGTGCGGCCGAGGGGCATGCGCGAGCAGATCGACCGGGCGCTCGCCAACGAGGACCGGGAGTTCGCCGAGACGAAGTGGTCGGACGCCGTGTCGTCGCGCGGTCAGTCGCGCATGCGCTGGGGCGGCGCGCGCAAGGGCACGCGCCTGGTGGACTCGCGCTCGGCCTTCGTGCCGGTGCCGCCGGACGTGGCCTTCCAGCCGATCCAGCGCATCGGCGGGGA
>CAIYRJ010000308.1 GCA_903928615.1 uncultured Actinomycetes bacterium
CAGCGCGGCGGCCGCGGCGTCCGCGCGGGCGCGGTCCGTGCGGGCCAGACGCAGCACCAGCGCCGGCCCGTCGGCGTAGTTGTCGACCGTGAGCATCTCGATGGGCCGGTCGTCGGCCACCCACTGCTCGGCGCGGTCGAACACGCGCTCCACTGCGGCGCGCGACTCCTCCACCGGCAGCAGGCCGTGCGCATGGCCGCGTCCGGCGGGCACCATGTGGTAGCAGCACACGCGATCGAGGCCCTCGTCCTCCACCAGGTCGAACAGCTCGTCAAGCGAGGCGATTGACGAGGACGACAAGGTGATGCGCACGCCCACCTTCACTCCGGCCGCCTTCAGCGACCGGATGCCGTCGAGCGCCGCGTCGAAGGCACCGCGGCGTCCGCGGAAGCTGTCGTGCACCGCGCCGATGCCGTCGAGGCTGATGCCCACGTACCGCACGCCGATGCCGGCCAACTGCGAGGCCACGGCGTCGCTGATGAGCGTGCCGTTGCTCGACAGAGTCACGTTCAGGCCCGCGGCGCGGGCGGCGACCATGAGGTCGAGCACGTCGTCGCGAATCAGCGGCTCGCCGCCCGAGAACAGCATGGCCGGCGACCCCATGCCGGCGATGTCGTCGATCATCGCCAGCGCCTCGTCGGTGCTGAGCTGGTCGTACTTCCGGGGGTGTGAGTCGCTGTAGCAGTGCATGCAGGCCAGGTTGCACGTGCGCGTGCAGTTCCACACCACCACCGGACCGGTGGCGGCGGGCGCGGTGCCGCGGCCGTAGCGCAGCCAGTCGCTCTCGCTGGGTCGGCCAAGCAGGGAGGTCACGTTCAGCATGCGCGCCACCCTGCCGGGCGGTAGGCGCAGGTGGGGTCCTCTGCCAGGGCGTCGCCGGTGAGCGCGTAGGCCCTGGCGCGACTGCCACCGCACACGGTGCGGTACTCGCACGCACCGCACTTTCCCTGCAGCTGGGCCGTGTCGCGCACGTCCCTGAACACGGGGGCCATTCGGTACACCTCCACCGGGTCGTCCCTGCGCACGTCGCCGGCCACCAGGGGCAGGAAGCCGCTGGGGCTCATGTGGCCGTCGTGCGAGATGAACATGAAGCCGCGACCGCCATTGACGGCGGGCGGCATCCGGTCGCCGCGGGCGGTCTGGAGGAGGATGCGCCGGTACTGCGGCGCCTCGGTCACCTTCAGGCGGAACGGCACGTGGTCGTCCACGTCGGCCAAGCGGTGCAGTGCGGCTTCGTGGCCGTCGGCGTCCAGCATGTCCTCGATGGGCGCGCGGCCCACGGGCACCAAGAAGAACACGCTCCACATGTCGGTGCCGAGGTCCATCACCAACTCGGCCATGCGCTCGAGGTCGCCGGCCGAGTACCGGGTGACCGTGGTGTTGACCTGCGTGCCCATGCCGGCATCGCGTGCCCACTGCAGGATCCGCATCGATCGCTCGAACGACCCGCGGCGGCCGCGCATGGCGTCGTGCGCCCCGGCCGTGGCGCCGTCTATCGAGATGGCCAGTCGTTCCACGCCTGCATGTGCAAGGTCGCGCAGCCGGCCGGGCGTCACCCGCGACGTCGCGCTGGGAGTGAGCGCCACGCCCAGGCCGTGGTCCCTCGCGGCCGCGGCGATGTCCACCAGGTCGGCCCGCAGCAGCGGGTCGCCGCCGGTCAGCACCAGCGTGGTGCCCTCGAAGCGGCCCAGCGCCTTCACCAGGGCCATGCCCTCGGCGTGGTCGAGCTCGCCGATCATTGGTCGTGGCTGCGCATCGGCGCGGCAGTGGCGGCAGGCGTACCCGCAGGCACGGGTGACCTCCCATGCCACCACCACGGGGTTGGTCGCGAGATCCCGCAGTCGCCCTCGTGTGGGAAGCGATACGGGAGCGACAGAGGCCATGCGGCCACGGTAGCGGGGCCCCAATTGTTTTTCTACATCAACACAGAACAATTGTGCGGACAGGGACAAAGGGCCCAGCCCGGGAGGTGCACACGTGCCTCACAGGCGCGATGGCGCGCACACGCGCGTGGGCGAAGCCCCTGCGTGCGCGCGGGAAGTTCGCCTGTGGACAGGGTGCCTGTCACCGGGGTCCGGCCGGGGTTACGCTGGACGCATCGCCGACGACGCCGACATCGCCTGGCTCACCGCGCACCCGCTCGATGCGCTCGACGTGCTGGGGCGGGTGGTGGGCGACGGTGCCCGGTCGGCAACAGCGGTATTCGTCGGCACGGTGCGCGCCGACGCCGACGTGCGCGAGGTGGTGGTGCTCGACTACGAGGCCTACGCCGGCATGGCCGAGCGCGAGATGGCCGCCATCTGCGCCGAGGCGGCCGAGCGGTTCGACGCCGTGTGCGCCATGGCACATCGCACCGGCGCCGTGCCGGTGGGGCAGCCCTCGGTGGCGGCCGCGTGCGCCGCGCCCGGCGACGAGGCGGCCCTCGACGCCTGCGAGTGGATGGTGGACCGCGTGAAGGAGCGCGTGCCGGTATGGAAGCTGCAGCGCTTCGCCGACGGCGGCACCGAGTGGTCGCAGGGCGCATGAGCACGGGCGAGCCAGACGACCTGCCAATCGACCTGGCGGCGCTCATGGCGAGCGTGGCCGACCCGGCCCACGGCGGCACGGCCATGCTGGTGCACCACTGCGAGGCCGACGGGAATGGCGGGGGGAATCACGACGCGGCGGCGCTGGACGCGGCCTTCGCCGATGCAGCCACGCGGTTCGGGGCCCGCGCGGCAGCGGCCTGGAGTGACGCACCCCCGACGGGGAGCATCACGTACGCCGTGGCGGCCTCGGCGGCGCACCGGGCCGAGGCCTTCGCGGCGTGCCGTCTGGTCGTCGCCGCGCTGAGCGCCTGAACCGGGCGAAGCCCGCACGTCCCCAAGCACGGGCCGACGACCCGCCATCCCGGTCAGGCGGCGGCGGGCGGAGTCTCGCCGGCGAGCGGCACGAGCCGCGTGGCGAGCGCCTTGAACACGGCGGTGACGGGCGCCCCCACCACGAGCCCCATGCGATCGGCCGACAGGGCGGTGACGTCGGCCGTCACCGGCCCCACCTGCACGCGAACGCGGTTGCCGGCGGGCGTGAGCGAGGCCACGGTGCCGGTGACGTGGTTCAGCTGCGAGTCGCCGGGCCGCCCGTGCACCAGGCTGACCTCCCAGGGGTCGACCACGACGCCCACGCGCCCGGTGCCGCCCTCGCCGCTCAGCACGGTGCCGCCGGTGTCGAGCACCACCTCGGTCAGGCCGGCCGGCCCGGGCCGCGCCGTGCCGGGCAGCAGGTTGGCGCCCATCAGGCGCGCCACCGCCGGAGTGGCGGGGCGCGCCAGCAGGTCGGCACGTGCGCCGCGCTGCACCACCCGGCCCTGGTCCATCACGGCCACGTCGCACTGCAGCGCCGCGGCGTCGGCCATGTCGTGGGTCACCATCAGCACGGGGACGTCGAGGTGGCCGACCAACTCGGCCAGGCGCGCCCGCACGTCGGCGCGGGTGGCGGGGTCGAGCGCCGCCAGCGGCTCATCGAGCAGCAGCACGGCGGGGTCGCACGCGAGTGCGCGCGCCAAGGCCGTGCGCTGGCGCTCTCCCCCTGAGATCTCACCCGGGCGCGCACCGGCGAGGTGCGAGATGCCCACCAGCGCCATCATCTCGTCGGCGCGCTCGCGCCCGCCGAAGGCCACGTTGCGCGCCACGGTCATGTGCGGGAACAGCGCGTAGTCCTGGAACACCAGCCCCACCGACCGCCGCTCGGGCGGCAGGTCGACCCCGGCATCGGTGTCGAACCACACGGAGTCCCCCACACAGATGCGCCCCTGCGCCGGCGCGCGCAGCCCTGCGATGGCCTCGAGCATCGACGACTTGCCCGCCCCCGACTGCCCGACCAGCGCCAGCGGCCGTCCGGCCGTGACGCTCAGCGAGGCGTCGAGGGCGAAGTCGCGAAGCGGCGCGCGGACGTGGGCGACGAGTTCGGGTCGGGGTTCCATGAGGGGATCATCTTGACGGCAAGCAGCATGGCGGCGGCGATGACGATGAGCAACCCGCCAATGGCCAGCGCGGTGTCGAGGTTGCGGTTCATCTCGGAGTAGATGGCCAGCGGCAGGGTCTGGGTGACGCCCGGCAGGCTGCCGGCGAAGATGAGCGTGGCGCCGAACTCGCCCATGCCACGGGCGAAGGCCAGCGCCCAGCCGCCGGCCAACCCACCCAGCGCCAGCGGCAGCACCACGGCGCGGAACGTGCGCCATGGCCGTGCGCCCAGCGTGGCGGCGGCCTGTACCAGCCGGGGGTCGACGGCCTCGAACGACGTGATCGCCTGCCGCAGGTAGAACGGCCCGGCGACGAAGATGATGGCCATCACGACGGCCACCTCGGTGAACGGAATGCTCACTCCCAGGGCCTCGAGTTGCCCGCCCAGCAGGCCGGTGCGGCCGAAGGTGACGAGAAGGGCGATGCCGGCGACGGCGGGCGGCAGCACCAGCGGCAGTTCGAGCAGCGTCACCACGAGTCGTCGTCCGGGGAACGTGCGGTGGCGGGCCAGCAGCCACGCGGCCGGGGTGCCCACCACGATGATGATGACGTCCGCGATGAGGTTGGTGCGCAGGCTCACCACGATGGCCTTCGTGGCCGCCTCGCCACCGAGTTGGCTGAACATGGCGGCCGGCGACACCTGCAGGAACACGGCGACCACGGGCAGCACCAGGAACGCGAGGGCCAGCGACAGCGCGAGCGCCTGGATCGCCGTGAACCCGTGCCTCATCGTGCGGGTACCCCGAACCCGTGGGCCACGAGCGCGCGGCGGCCTGCTGGTGACAGCAGTCGCTGCACGAATGCCCGCGCAGCGGCCGCATGGGGCGCATGCGCCACCACCGCCACCTGGTACCGCACGTCGGGCTGCGCCGTCGCGGGCAGGCGCATCACGCGCACGCGGGTGCGCACCGAACCCACGTCGGTGGCGTACACGAACCCTGCGTCGGCCTCGCCCAGGGCCACCTTGCCCGTCACGCCCTTCACGTCGGGCTCCATCGACACCACGTTGGCCAGCGCCCGCGACAGCCCCATGCGCGCCAGCGCCTGTCGTGCGTAGTCACCCACCGGCACCCCCGTGTCGCCAATGACCAGGCGCACGCCGCGCCGCGCGAGGTCGCGCACGGCGGTGATGTGCGCGGGGTTGGCGCGCGGCACGATCATCACCAGTGTGTTGGTGGCGAACGTGCGCGGGCGCGTCACCAGGCCCTGGG
>CAIYRJ010000309.1 GCA_903928615.1 uncultured Actinomycetes bacterium
CTGATGGCGATGCCCAGGCTGCCCGACGAGTCCGGGTTCTCGGCGAGGATCGCCCGGCCCGCGTTGGTCTGATCCGACGGGCTCGCGATGCAGGTGCCGCCCCAGGTCTCCATCATCAGGCGGCGGTAGGGCTTGGAGTCGTATGACACCCGCACCATGAACACCTCGCACTCCAGGCCGAAGTGCTGGCAGGCGAACGACAGCGACGAGCCCCACTGCCCCGCACCGGTCTCGGTGCTGAGCTTCCGCACGCCGGCCTGCTTGTTGTAGAAGGCCTGCGGCACGGAGGTGTTGGGCTTGTGGCTGCCCGCGGGCGAGACGCCCTCGTACTTGTAGAAGATCTTGCAGTTGGTGCCGAGCGCCTGCTCAAGGCCCAGGGCCCGGTAGAGCGGCGTGGGACGCCACATGGCGTAGACCTCGCGCACGGCGTCGGGAATGGGGATGTAGCGCTCGGCGGAGACCTCCTGCTCGATCAGCGCCATCGGGAAGATGGCGGCGAGGGCCTCGGGGCCGATGGGCTCACCGGTTCCGGGGTTGAGCGGCGGAGGGGGCATCGACGGCAGGTCGGCCGCGATGTTGTACCAGTGGTCCGGGATCCGGTCCTCGGGGAGCATGTAGCGGTGCTGTGCCACGGGGAGACTCCTTTGGTTCGGCAGCCCCTGAAGCCTACGCCGCTAGCGGAACCTCATGCGGAGCTCAGCCGTGCGGGTGGTGGATCCCGTCGAATCGGTGGCGGTGATCGAGTACGTGAGGCGGTACTCCCCGGGGCTGTCCGAGCGGGCCACGCGCACCGGATCTGACGCGAAGTAGCGACCGGGATCGGCCGTTTGCGGGCGCGGGCGGATGGACACCAGCTTGTCGCCGTAGGGCGACCAGAAGGCGCCGGAGCGGCGCACGCGCACCACCGAGCGCCCGCCGATGCGGTAGTCGAGCCGATACGAGTAGGCCACGCCGCGCTTGAGCGGCTGCGTGGCGGGCTTCTTGCCCCCGGGCTCCATCACCCGGAACGCCATGATGCTCAGCGTGGGCGCCGCCGAGGCGGTGCCCGATCCCATCAGGCCGCCTGCCACCAGCATGCCGCTGAGCGCCAGCGCGGCCACGCGCCGCCGGGATGTCACGCGTCCACCCCTGCAGCCATCGGCACCAGCACGCGGAACGTGCTGCCCTCGGCCGGGGTGCTCTGCACTTCGATGCGCGCGCCGAGGGCATCGACGAGGCCCTTGACGATCGCGAGGCCGAGGCCCGTGCCGCCGGACGCGCGATCGCGCGCGGTATCCACCCGGTACATGCGGTCGAAGATACGCGGCAGGTGCTCGGCGGGGATGCCCACCCCGGTGTCGGCCACCTCGAGCGCCACGTCGCCGCCGGCCTGCGCGGCGGTGATCCTCACCGTGCCGCCAGCCGGCGTGGCGCGGATCGCGTTGGTGGCCAGGTTCTGCAGGATGGTCTGCACGTGCGCCCCATTCGTCTCCGCCACGATCGGCTCCTGCCCGTCGGCGGGACCGCGCAGGAGCACGCCATTCTCCCCGGCCGTGCGCTCGAGGCGGTGGACGACGTCGCGGCAGCACTCCACGAGGTCCACCGGCTCCCGCGCGACCTCCTGGTCGAGGTCGGCCACCGTGAGCGCCTGCAGGTCGCTCACCAGCGCGCAGAGGCGGTCGGACTCCTCCTTGATCGTCTCGGCGGCCTCGCGGCGGTCCTCATCCGTGCGCGCCGCGCCATCCACCAGCGCCGATGCGAAGCCGTCGATCGAGGTGATCGGGGTGCGCAGCTCGTGCGCCACGTCGGCGAGGAACTCCCGCTGCCGGCGGTCGGTGTCGGCCAGCTGCTCGGTCATGGCGTTGAGCGAGGACGCCACGCGCGTGAGCTCACCGTCGTCAACCTCGACGCGTGCCTCGAGGTCGCCGCCGGCCTCGCGCTCGGCCTGGCCCGCCAGGGCCTGTGCCTCGCGCCGCAGGCGACGGCTGGCGAGGCCGGCGAGCCACCACGCCACGCCGCCGATCACCAGGATGACGCCGCCCACCACCACCGGCACCACCCATTCGCCCCACACGCCGGCATCGGCCTCGCGCTCGAGGGTCACCTCGATGTCGCCCTCGGTCACCACGGCGCGCGCCTCGAGCACCTGCACCGGGTCGCTCCAGTACACCACCTCGCCGTCGCGCCGCACCACCACGCGCGTGCCGGGCAGGAACCTCTTGGCGGCCGCGATGCCGGCGTAGCCCTCGTCGCGCGCGACCGCGGCGATCTCCTCGCCCTGCTGGCGAAGCTGCTGCGTCACCTCCCGCTGCACCCGCGTGCCCACGAAGAGGCCCAGCAGGAGCTGCGTGGCCACCACGGCGATCACCAGCGCTGCCCCGATGGCCAGCGCGATGCGGCCGCGATAGGAGGCCGGGAGGAACCGCGACCAGGGGCGCTCCCCCTGCCGCCCGCTCACGACCCCGAGGTGTCCAGGCGGTAGCCCACCCCGCGCACGGCGACGATCGGCAGGTCCTTGCCGAGCTTGCGGCGCAGGTTGGCCACGTGCACGTCCACCGTCTTCCCACCCACGCCCGACTGGTAGCCCCACACGCGCTCGAGGAGGCGCTCGCGCGTGAACACCACGTTCGGGTGCGCGGCCAGCTCGGCGAGCAGGTCGAACTCGAGCCGGGTGAGCTCGACGTCCTCGCCATCCAGGCTGCAGGTGCGGCTGGTGGGGTCGAGCTCCGCGCGGCCGGCACGCAGCACCGCACCCGAATCGGGCTCGCCCTGCACGCGGCGCAGCACGGCCTTCACGCGCGCCACCAGCTCGCGCGCGGAGAAGGGCTTGGTCACGTAGTCGTCGGCGCCCATCTCGAGGCCGGTCACGCGGCTGGCCTCGTCATCGCGCGCCGTGAGCATGATCACCGGAACGCCCGGGTGGTCGTCGCGGATGCGCCGGCACACCTCGAGCCCGTCCACCTCGGGGAGCATGAGGTCGAGCAGCACCAGGTCGATGCCGCCGTCGCGCATCTTCGAGAGCGCCTCGGCGCCATCGGCGGCCTCGGTCACCGTGTAGCCGCCCTCGTCGAGGTACATGCGCAGCAGCCGACGAATCGGCTTCTCGTCATCGACCACGAGGATGTGTCCGCCAGTCGCCATGCGCCGATGGTACCGCTGGATGCGGGTTGCATCGCCGCGGACGCGCGCCTAGCGTTCCCCGGCCGGGCGAGATAGCTCAGCTGGTAGAGCACACGACTGAAAATCGTGGTGTCCCCGGTTCGAGTCCGGGTCTCGCCATCACCGCGCGCCGCGTTCCCCCAGGGGTCGCGGCGCGCGTGCGTTCAGCGGCGCTTGGCGATACGCGGAACCGCGATGCGGCGGGTTACCGTGGTGCCCGCCGTGCCGCTGGGCGTGAACGTGGTCTTGAGCGTCACGGTCCTCTTGCCGGCGGCGAGGAGCGTCTTGACCCGTGGGGACAACACGCATCGGATCGTGCGAGCGCCTGCTGCCCCCAAGGTGATCGGCTTCGGGGTGCAGGCCCGGATCACCTTCGGCTTGCGCTTCTTGGCGAGCTCCGACTTCGCAGCCGTCCGGGCCAGCGTCACCGTGCCCACCTGGGCGATCCTGCCCGGGCCGGTGACCGTGACGCGCGTGGAGATCACGTAGCCCTTCCTGCGCGGCTTCCCGACGCTTGCGGTCGCGGCTGGCGGAGAACTGTTCGTCAGGATGTTCGATGCAACGGACCCGGACGCGCCGTTCAGGTTGGTGGCGACCAGCGACACGCGCATGCCCTTCCCGAGGTCCGCGGCTGTCACCTGATGCGTCGCGGCCGTCGATCCCGGAACATTCGTGCAGGTCCTCGGGTCGTCTCCATCGCAGCGCTGCCACTGATACGAGTAGCCGGTGGGCGCGTACCGCCATTGGCCGTCGCCGGTGTTGAGTACCTGACCCGATGCGACCTTGCCCGCGGCAACGGGAGCGCTGACGTTCACAGGGACGACTCCGGTGAGCACCCGCGCGAACTGGTACTGCGCCGGACCGCGCGCGTACTGAAACCACAGGTTGCCGTCAGATCCGATGATGGGAGATGCCGTCGCCAGGGCATCCGGAACCGTCAGCGTCTGAACGGAAAGCGACTGCGTCACCCGGTAGATGACCCCGGCGTTCCCATCGGTAACCCACGCGATCCCATCCGGTGACACGGCAACGCCGGAGGGTGAACGCGACACATCGCTGGTCTCGGCGACATTGCCCCCGGGACCCATTCGCCCGATCGCATTGGACCCGGGTCCCACGTACCAGACGAACCCATCGCTCGACGATGCGATCGACTGTGGAAGCGACGGGGTGGCGAAGTCCGTGGTCGAGCCGTCCGGGCCGACCCTCCGGAGCGCAGGGGGATTGACGGCCGTCCACGCAACGCCGTCCCCCGGAGCCAGGACAGTCGTGGCCCCTAACGCCAGCGACGCGAGCGGGACCCCGTCATTGGTCATGCGGCCGATGTCGCCGCCGACCTTCCAGAACCAGAGGTTGCCGTCAGGACCGGCAATCGGCTCGTATCCCACGGCGCTCATCCCGAAGGCCGTATGGGCGCCCGTGGTCGCGTATCGCGTAGCCCGGTAGGGCCCCGTGCCGGAGACATCCGCCGAGAGAACCCACAGGTCGCCGGCAAACGTCGTGAGGCCGCTGATCACCGCTGTCCTGAAGGGCGTCGCACCACGGCTGCTCACGTTCCCATCGAGGCCCACGCGGATGAGGCGAGAGGATGTCTGCGTGACGCCCGTGGCGCGCTTGCGCGTGGTGACCCGACGGCTGCGACTGGCGGTCCCCGGGTCGGTGGCATACGTGGCGAAGAACCAGGTGGCGCCATCGGGACCGACGGTGGGGCCCTGGGGGAACCCGCCACCGGGCGCGAGGGTGGGGAAGGGCGTCAGGTCCCCCACGGCACCGAGCGCCGGGGTACAGGCGGCGGCGAGTGCGGCAGTGAGGGTGATCACACGCAAGGGGGAATGGCGCATGCGTCAACGCTACTCCGTGCCGATGACGCGGGGTGCCCCGGACCCACCTCCGTCTGCGACCATCCCTCCTGATGGATCTCTCGATCGTCGTGCCCGCCTACAACGAGGAGCGTCGGCTGCAGCCGACGCTCGATGGCTGGGCCGCGTGGATGGACGGCTTCGCCGGCTCGGTGGAGCTGGTGGTGAGCGATGACGGCAGCAGCGACGGCACGGCTGCTCTGGTGGAGCGCGCGGCGGCGCGCGATTCGCGCATCCGGCTGAACCGGCTGGCGGAGAACCGCGGCAAGGGCGGGGCCGTGCGGTCGGGCATGCTGGCGGCCATCGGCGAGTACCGCTTCTACGTGGACGCCGACATGAACATCGCGCCCTTCCACGTGGATCCGGCGCTGGCGCTGCTGCGCTCGGGGGTGGCCGACGTGGTCACGGGCAAGCGCAGCCTGGCGGCCTACGCGGAGACCGAGAA
>CAIYRJ010000310.1 GCA_903928615.1 uncultured Actinomycetes bacterium
GACCACCGCCATCGAGCCCCTGCGCGCGCCGCGCGGCAGCGACACCGTGGCCGTGACGGCCTCGCCCGCCTGGGCTCCGGCCTGCGGGCGCGCGGTGATGGTGGCCCGCTGCGCGCGGGCCTGCGCGGGCAGGCGCACGACGGTGCGGCCTGCGCCCAGCCACGCACGCGTGATGGTGGTGCTTCCGAGCGAGAAGGTCACCTCGGCCGGGCGGTTGAGCTCGACGGTCACGCGCCCTGCGCCCCCGCGTGGTGAGCCGGGCACGAGCGCCGAGATGCGCGGCGCGCCCGCGGTGCGGGCGGTGCTCGCGGCGCGGCGCGACGTGCCGGGCGCGTCGGCCTCGCCGTCCTCGGCCGGCGCATCGCCATCGAACGACGGCAGCCCGGGGGCACCCGGACGCCCGGGCGAACCGGGGTTCGCCGCCACGAGGGCGATCTCCGACGGCGCCGAGCAGTTGCCCACCCGGTCGCAGGCGCGCAGCATCATCGCCCCGCCCGCGGTGCCGGCCGCGGCGCGGGCCGTGAGGCCCGTGACCGGCTCCCATGGTCCCCAGTCGCCCGCATCGCTGACGATGAGTGCCTGGTACGAGGCGGTGCCCGAGCCGGTGTCCGCCGCAGGCGCGAAGGCCACGTCCGCGCCTGACGGCCCGACCTGCACGGTCGTGGCCGCGGGCCGCGGGGCGTCCGGTGCCCAGGTGTCCTTGCGGATCGACATGGTCACCGGTGCGCCGCTCATGAAGGTGGATGACCGGCGGTACGCCTGGATCGCCACGACGTCCGTGGAGGGGATCGCCGCGGGCGATGACCGGTAGGTGGTCCACGTGCCCGTGGCCGACTGGAATCGCACGAGGCCCGTGGCCGTGGCCGTGTCACCCGCGGCCGGGACCACGCTGACCGTCTGCCCCGAGGCCAGCAGCCTCCAGCCGTCGGACGTGATGCCCCATCCGGACAGCGAGAGCGAGGGCGACGGCAGGCGCGTCACCTGGAACGACGGCCCGTTGCACGTGAACGTGGTGCCATCCCACTCGGTCACCTCCACGCGCCACACGTACTGGCCCGCAGAGAGGTAGGTGGGCGTGGCGACGCTGGCGGCGGTCGTGCGGGCGCCGGAGGTGCGCACCGTGGCGGTGCTGAGCGTGGTGAAGGTGCTGCCGCCCACCCGGATCGCCTGCACCCGGGCCGTGCCGTTCTGCAGCAGGGTGCTGCCGAGCGACCAGTTGAACGACATGGCATCCGTCGACGCGCCATAGGAGTACCCGGACGTGCTGCACGATGCACCGGTGGTGCCGGCCATCGCGGCGGGCGCGGCGATGGCGGCCGCCGCGAGCGCGGCCGCGGCCAGAGGGGCTGTCAGGGAGGTCCTCACCCCCCAAGCGTCCCGCGTGCCCCGGACTTTCGGGGGGGTTGCCCGCCTCTCCTTATCGGGGGCAGGCGGAATGCTTACAAAGCGCTCACGAAGGGGGCGCCACGGGCGGCGTTCCGACCGATGTGGCCACCACCGAGACCCCCGGAAGGCCGCCCGCGCGGCGCGGTGGGGTGAGGTCGATGAGCGCGTATGCGGTGTCGTCGGAGCGGTCGCCCACCACGAGGTGGCCGTCGGGGTCGCCCTGGTGCGCCAGCAGGTACCGGCCGGGACGCACCCCGGAGAGGTCGATGTACTGGAACTCCACGAAGGCCGCGTAGTCGTCGGCGTACCCGACGTCGATGCCCATGCGCATGCGCATGAGCCCCGGCAGGGAACGCCCGCAGTTGTGGTTGATCGCCGGGCTCGCCGGGGTGCCCGGTACCTCGGGCACCACCTGGTAGCGGCTACCCAGGCAGAAACCGACCTTCCGCGACACCGCCACGCGCGCGCCCGTGGCCGGGTCGCGGAGGTCGAAGCGGTTGAAGCCGAGCACATGCCAGTGGTCGTGCCACCCGGGCTGGTACTTCAGGCGCGCGCGGATGGGCACCTGCACCACCGAGCCATCGGCGCGCCGGAGCTCCTGCGTGACACGCATCGTCCCCTGGCCGCGCTCACGACGGCCGTTCAGCACGAGTGGCCCCTGCCCCACGTTGGCCGCGGCGGAGCGGAACACCAGCACGGGGCGACCGGCATCGCGCTTCACCGCCACCTGCGAGGGCGGCTCCTGGCGCAGGTCGGGCAGCAGCTCCGCGCCGGTGAGCGCACCGCCGGCCACCGCGGCCACCACCACGCCGAGCGTGCCGACGAGGGCCGCGCCGAGCGCGGCAAGCGCCACGAGGGGGGACTTGCGTCGGGACGGGCTCCGCGCCATGCCGAGAGCGTAGGACACCCGCGGCCTGGGGCGAACCCGGCCGGGCATGACGCCAGCCCGGGCGCCCCAGCCGGGGCGGGCCGCCGGCGCACCCGGGCTGGCAGAGTCCGCGCATGCCGAATGCAGATGACGTGATGGTGCAGATCGAGATCCCCGGGGGATCGCGCAACAAGTACGAGCGCGATGAGGAGACCGGGCGCATCATGCTCGACCGCATGCTCTTCACCGCCATGCGGTACCCCGCCGACTACGGGTACATCGAGGGCACTCTCGCCGAGGACGGCGACCCGCTCGACGCCCTGGTGCTGGTGGGCGAGCCGACCTTCCCCGGGTGCTGGATCCTCGCCCGGCCGGTGGCGGTGTTCCACATGAGCGACGAGAAGGGACCGGATGAGAAGGTGATCCTCGTGCCCCTGAAGGACCCGCAGTGGTCGGACGTGCGCGACCTCGGCGACATCCCCCCGAACCTGCTCAACGAGATCGAGCACTTCTTCACGGTCTACAAGGACCTCGAGCCCGGCGACACCGAGGTGCGCGGGTACGGCGACCGGGGCGAGGCGCTGGACATCATCCGCGCCTGCCGAGAGCGCGTCGCCGTCTGACATGGCCGGCGAGCTCGGTGTCATTGCCCTTCTCCTGGCCGCACTCGCGGCGGCCCTGGCGCTGGTATGGGTGATCCGGCGGCGCAGCGAGCCCATCGACACGTCAGAGACGGTGACGTTCATCGGCAGCGCGATTGGGCTCCTCCTCTCGATCGTGATGTTCTTCGCGCTGGAGCACCGCAGCACCGCGCAGGCAGCCGCGCAGGCCGAGGCCAGCGCGTACACCGCGCTCTTCAGCAGCATGGCCCCGCTGCCCGGGGAGATCTCTGACCCCGCCCAGCACGCCGCCGTGTGCGTGATGCGGTCCATCATCAACGACGAATGGCCGGCAATGCGCGGTGGCGACCTCACGGGAGCACCCGCCACGCAGCAGGCCATTGGCCAGCTCTACGCGGCCATCGAGGCCCTTCCCCGCACGGCACCAGAGGTGGAGCCGTGGTTTCCCACGATCTGGAGCACCATGATCGAGCGGGCGGGGGCGCGGGACACCCGCCTCGCCCAGGGCCAGTCGGAACTGCCCCTCACGCTCTGGATCACCGTCTACATCGGCAGCTTCATCGTGGTGGTGCTCGTCGGCATCAGCGAGAAGCTGCCGCGGCGGGCCGCGTGGATCGGCGTGAGCGCGGCGCTGGTCGTCGCCATCGTGTTGCTCGCGGGTGCATCCCTGGTGCTCGACAGGCCCTACGGCTCGCTGGCCCCCATCGAGCCCGACGCCATGCGCAACTCCCTCGCGGTGGTGGAGTCCAACCAGCCGGCGAACTCACCGGTCATCGCTCCCTGCTGACCGCCTTCGGGGCCGCCACCACGGTGGCATTGACCGAGCGGGTGTCGCCGGCGGAGCCGCGCGAGGGCGTGGTCACCACCTGGATCGCCAGCGTCGGCCTCGTGCGGAGAAGACCCTTCGCGTACGCGTTGAGTGCCAGCGCCGCCGTGGCTGTCGTGCCCGCGGGCACGACCAGCGTCTTCACCGCGAGCGACTTCCACTGGGCACGTCGGGCTGCCGAGGCCTTCGTGCGATGCCGGAGCGTCACCGCGACCACGCATCGGGCAGCGGCTGAGCCGGAGCACTGCAGGGGAATCGTCACCCTCCCCCGCCGCGCGACCAGACGCAGGGGCGTGGCCCCGCGCACCCGTATCGCCATTGGCGTGAGGGCCTCGGGCGTCACGCCGGCGACGGCGGGGATTCCGGCATCACCGGTGCCCGGCATGGATGCGGGCGGCACCGCTGCCATCGCAGCTGCGAGGTCGAGGCGCTTGCCCGTGACGGTCTTGCCGGCGAGCGCTGGAGTGAGCGCGCCGGTGTCGAGCAGCAGCGCGCGGAGCTGCGCGACGGTGAGCGAGGGGCTCTTCGCAAGCAGCAGGGCGGCCGCGCCAGCGACATGCGGCGTCGCCATCGAGGTGCCGCTGAGCGCCTCGTAGCTGCCCGACGCTGGCTGTGCGCCGATGCACCTCACCGTGGGCTCGGCCACGGCGAAGTAGGGCCCTGACGAGCCGAACGTGCGCGGGGGCGATGGCACCAGGCGGAAGCGCACCTGAACGCTGCTGGCCCCGTCGAAGGACTCCAGCGAAGCGCGCAGTTCGTCGAATGTCCCGCCCGTGTTCTCCAGCGACGTGACCACGCCGACCGGGCTCCAATCGGGGTCTCCGGTTCGCTGCGCTTCGATTGCCACCTGATCGGACGCACCAAGGGCTACTGCAGCGCGAAATTCGATCCGGCATCCCGTGCCCGCGGTGAGGGCGATGGTCGGACTCGTGAGGCGCCGGGTCGCGTCAGCAGCGGACCCATTCGTCCACACATATACCGGCGGGCCGGGATCCTCGGTCGACCAGAAGCCGCTGGAGGGGGACTTCGTCCACTGCCTGATGTCGCCGAGTGCCGGCGGTGAGGTGACATTGACGAAGGGGGCGATGTAGGTGCTCTCCACCGACGAGCCCGGCGCCCCGAGATCGACGGACACCGAGCCGAAGTTGGAGTACGGCGCGAGCGCCGGGGGCGATGGCGCCACCGGGGAGTCGAGGGCCGCCACGCAGATGAGGTTCGCCGAGCTCACCGCGCATGGGTAGAGCGGAGTCACGTCGTTGTTGTCCCCGATTTGGTCGGGGCCGCCGTTGCCTGCGGCTGCCACGAACAGGGTCTGCGGGTACTGCCGGATCACGTTCGTGTACGGAATCGCATCTGCCGGGTCATTCGAGGTGAACGACGCGTTCACCACGCGACTGCGCTGCGCGGCCCATGCAAGGGCAGCCACGACGTCGTCGGTCGCCGCGGTCCCGAACATGCCGAAGGCACGCGCGGGCAGGATGCCGACGCGCCAGTTGATCCCCGTGACGCCGAGGCCGTTATTGCCGACCGCGCCGATGGTGCCGGCGACATGGGTGCCGTGGCCGTTCAGGTCGACCCACGCCGAGTCGCCAGATGTGCCGATGAAGTTCCGGCCGAGGTCAGCGCGGAGGTTGGTGGCGAGGTCGGGGTGAGCCGGCACGATGCCGCTGTCCACGACCCCCACCACGACCTCGGTGCTGCCCGTCGTGGCGTCCCATGCCGCGGAGGCACGGATGTCGGGCAGCCCCCAGAGAAGGTTCGCCGCGTAGTAGGGATCGTTGGGCACTACGGCCAGGCGGGCCGTGCCATTCGGCACCGCCCATGCGACCTCGGGGCGGGTGCGCAGGTCATCGAGGGCGGCGGACACCGTGACACCTTCGGGCAGGACGAGGGTATGGGTGCGCGGTAGTCCCGCGATGGGTTGCTGGCCGATGGCATCCACCGACTGGATGGCATCGGAACGATCGGACACCGAGGTGCCGGGGTCGAAGCGCACGATGACCTCGCGGGGCGTCGGCTGCTGGAGCGCGTTCTCGGGAATGCCCACCGCCCCGGACGCGGGAGCCGCCGCGACGGCAAGGGCACTGGCCGCGATGCCGGCGGCCGTGAGGGCGAGGTACTTCACGCGGTCAGGATAAGCCGCGTCGCGCCGACCACGGCGCTTCGCGGGGGTCTCCGAACGGAATCAGAACAGTTGGTTCTCGCCCGCGAAGATCTCGCTCACCGACTCGTCGCAGAAGACGTTGTGGATGGTGTCGGCGAGGATGCGATCGACCGACAGCACCTTGATCTTGCCGTCGGCGGCGCCATCGACGCAGTCGACCGTGTCGGTGACCACGATCTCCTCGATCACCGACTCGGAGAGGCGCTCGTAGGCCTTGCCCGAGAACAGACCGTGCGTGGCCGCGGCCAGCACCTTGGTGGCCCCGGCCTTCTTCACCACCGCGGCGCCGGCGCACAGCGTGCCGGCGGTGTCGATCATGTCGTCGATGAGCAGGGCGGCCTTGCCGTCGACGTCACCGATGAGGAACGTGATCTCGGCCTCGTTGTGCTCCGGGCGCTGCTTGGCCAGCACGGCGAGGCGGGCGCCGAGCTTCTCGGCGAAGTGGTTGGCCAGCTTGGCGCGGCCGGCGTCGGGCGACACCACCACGAGCCCCTCGGGGAAGTCGCCCGCGAACTGCCGCTCGGTGAAGTGGTCGGCCAGGATCGGCGTGGCGGTCATGTGGTCGACCGGGATCTGGAAGAAGCCCTGGATCTGGCCGGCGTGGAGATCCATGGTGAGCACGCGGTCCACCCCGGCGGCCTCCAGCAGCTGCGCCACGAGGCGCGCGGTGATGGGCTCGCGCGGGCTGCTCTTCTTGTCCTGGCGCGAGTAGCCGTACCAGGGCATGACCGCCGTGATGCGGTGCGCCGAGGCCAGCGTGGCCGCGTTGATCATGATGAGCAGCTCCATGAGCGATTCGTTCACCGGGGTGCTCGTGGACTGCACCAGGAAGATGTCCGCGCCGCGGATGCTCTCGTCGAACCGGACGTACACCTCGCCGTCCTGGAAGCGCTCGATGCGAACGTCCCCGAGCTCGATGCCGAGGCGGTCGGCGATCTTCTGCCCGAGCTGCTTGCTGGACGTGCCGGCGAACACCATGAGCCGCTTGGAGTCGTCGCGGTCGATGCTCTTGGTCCCCACTACTTCTCCCCCGCCTCGGAGTCTTTGTCGTTGGCGCGCTTGGCGCGCGCCTCGGCCTTCGCGGTGAATCCCTCGATGTTCTCCTGCCGCGCGCGGGCGATTCCCAGCGCGCCCTCCGGCACATCACCCGTGATTATGGAGCCCGCCCCGGTCATCGCCTTGTCGCCGATGGTCACGGGGGCCACCAGCACGCAATCGCTGCCGGTCTTCACGCCCGACCCCACCGTGGTGGAGTGCTTGCGGAAGCCGTCGTAGTTGGCCGTGATGTTGCCCGCGCCGATGTTGGTGTCGGCGCCGATGTCGGCGTCGCCCATGTAGGAGAGATGCGGCACCTTCGAGCGCTCGCCCAGCCGCGTGTTCTTCATCTCCACGTAGGTGCCGGC
>CAIYRJ010000311.1 GCA_903928615.1 uncultured Actinomycetes bacterium
AACGCCGCGAACCTGCTGTTCTTCACCACGCTGCTGCTGCAGTACCTCGTGGGCCTCGATCCCTTCGATACCGCGCTCGCCATGGTGCCGGTCCAGGTGGCCGCGACGGCCGGGGGGCTCGTGGGGGGCTGGATCATCACGCACCTCGGCGTGGTGCGCGCGGGCGTGACCACGCTCACCGCCACCGCCATCGCGAGCATCGGGGTGCTCCTCGTCACGGCCGGCTCGCCCACATGGGTGATCCTCGTGGTGGCCTCCATCTATGCGTTTGCGGGCCTCACGAGCACCGCGCCCCTCAGCCAGCGGGTGATGGACCTGGCCCCGGCGGAGCACCAGGGCACGGGATCGGCCTTCCGCACGGGATCCGCCGCGCTGGGCGCCGCGGTGGGCGGCGTGGTGGTCGCCGCCATCGCCTTCGGGATGTTCCAGTCGTCGTTCGCCGGCGGCCTCGAGGATCGCGGGTTCACAGCCGACCGCGCCGAGGAGATCGCGACGGAGGTGCGCCACACGGCATCGCTCACCGGACTGAGCCCCAAGCCCCTGGGCATCCCGGCGCGGGAGGTCGGCGCGGTGGAACGCCGCGATGCGCCCGCGCTGCGCGACGCCGAGGTGACGGGCTACAGGGCCGTGGGCATCGCCGCGGCGGTCTCGAACGCCCTGGCCGCGCTGGTGCTGCTGGGGTCGGCGGGAGCGGGGTGGCGGCGCGCGCGAAGAGCCGCCGCCGCCTGACGCCCCCCTGGCGGGTGGCGTTGCAGGTTGCCCGAAGCGTGGGCCAACGCCCGGTGTCAGGCGTATCCTCGGTACCCGATCGTGACACCGGCCGACACAACGATCCAGGTCCTCCTTCCCGTACTCGGCGAGTCGGTGACCGAGGGAACCATCATCGAATGGAAGAAGGCCGTCGGTGACCCCGTCGAGGAGGGCGAGACCCTCCTCGAGGTGACCACCGACAAGGTGGACGTGGAGATCCCCTCGCCCGCGGGCGGGGTGCTCGCCACCATCGCCGCCGACGCCGGCGCCGCAGTGGAGGTGGGCCAGCTGCTGGGCGAGATCACCTCGGGCAACGGCGCCGCGCCCACCCCGGCCGCCAGCGCGCCCGCGGACGGCGCGGAGGCATCGGCCAACGGGTCATCCGGCAACGGGGCATCGGCCCCGGCGGAGCCCGCCGCGCTCGTGCCCATCCAGCTTCCCGACATGGAGTCGGTGACCGAGGGCACGGTGGTGGAGTGGAAGAAGGCCGTGGGCGACCCAGTGGCCCAGGACGAGATCATCGTCGAGGTGTCCACCGACAAGGTGGACCTCGAGGTGCCCTCCCCCGCCGCGGGAACGCTGGCGGAGATCGCGGTGCCGAATGGCGAGACCTTCGAGGTGGCCAACCCGCTCGGGCAGGTCGCCGCGGGAGCCGCTCCCGCGGGCGGCCCGGCACCGGCCGCACCGGCAGTCGGCAGCGCCGCCCCTGAAGCCGCCCCGAAGGCCCCGATGACCGCCCCGCCCGTGCGTGACGTGGCGGCATCGCCCATCGCGCGCCGCGTGGCGTTCGAGCAGGGGGTTGACCTGGCCACCGTCACGGGCACCGGCCCGGGCGGGCTCATCCGCCGCGCCGACGTGGAGAACGCCGGCACCGGCGGCGGCATGGCCGAGCCCCCGCCGCCGCCCGGCGAGGAGCTGGTGAAGCTCACGGGCCCGGCCGCCGCACTGGCCGACTACATGGACGACAGCCGGTCGATCCCCACGGCCACCACGTTCCGCACCATCTCGGTGCAGATGCTCGATGCCGAGCGCAAGCGCCTGAACGAGGCCCTCGCCGTGGCCGGCGGCGGCAAGCTGTCGTTCACGCACATCATCGCGTGGGCCATCGTGCGCGCGGTGCAGAAGACGCCCGTGATGAGCACGGCCTTCGCCCGGGTCGACGGCGTTCCCAACAAGGTGCCGCGCGAGGCCGTGAATCTGGGCATCGCCGTGGACGTGGAGCGCAAGGACGGCAGCCGGTCGCTGCTCGTGCCGGTCATCCGGGACTGCGGGGCGCTGGGCTTCCAGGGCTTCCGCGCGGCGTTCGATGACCTGATCCAGCGCTCGCGCGTGGGCAAGATCAGCCCGGACGAGCTCAAGGGCGCGGGCGTCACCCTCACCAACCCCGGCGGCTTCGGCACCAACGCATCGGTGCCCCGCCTCATGCCCGGCCAGGGCACCATCGTGGCCACGGGCGGAATCACGTGGCCGCCCGGCATGGAGGGCGTGCCCGACGACCTGCTGAAGGTCTGGGGCGTGTCGAAGGTGATGACGGTCACCTCGACGTATGACCACCGGGTCATCCAGGGCGCCGAGAGCGGTGCCTTCCTGCGCGACATCGCCGGGCTGCTCGCCGGCGGCGAGGGCTTCTACGACGAGATCCGCCAGGCGCTCGGCCTGCCGGCCCAGCCGCCGCTCGACTTCACCCCGCAGGCCGCCGCGCCCGAGGGCGCGGCCCCGGCCGTGGCCGCGAGCGCCGACGAGGACACCCTCAAGGCGCTCGCCGGCGCGATGTCGCTGCTGCGCTCGTTCCGCACCTACGGCCACCTCGCCGCGCACCTCGACCCGCTGGGGTCCGAGCCGCCCGGCGACCCATCGCTCGAGCCCGCATGGGTGGGACTCACGCCCGAGCACATGAAGCTGGTGCCGGCGTCGCTGCTGGGCGTCGCCGTGCCGGGCGCCACGTTCGCCGAGGCCTACCCGGCGCTGAGGAACACCTACTGCGGCACCATCGCCTACGAGATCGAGCACATCTCCGACCACGACCAGCGCCAGTGGCTGCGCGAGTTCATCGAGTCGGGGCAGGTGCGCACGCCGCTTCCGCGCGACGAGCGGCGCGCCCTGCTCGAGCGCCTGGTGTCGGTGGAGGTATTCGAGCGGTTCCTGCGGCGCACGTACCTCGGCCAGAAGACCTTCTCGCTCGAGGGCTGCGACGCGCTCATCCCGATGATGGACGAGACGGTGCAGCGGCTCGCAGAGGCCGGCGTGCCCGAGGTGCACATCGGCATGGCCCACAGGGGACGCCTCGCGAGCATCATGCACACCGTCGGCCGGCCGCCCGAGTCGATCCTGGCCGAGTTCGAGGGCCAGATGGAGCATGAGGACGACGACGAGCACGCCGACGGCGAGCCCTACGCGGCGGCCGGCGACGTGAAGTACCACCTGGGCGCCGAGGGCACGTTCAAGGCCCGCTCGGGCAAGTCGGTGCACGTGCACCTGGCCGCCAACCCCAGCCACCTCGAGCAGGTGAACGCCGTGGCCGAGGGTGGCGTGCGCGCCAAGCAGACCATCCGCGCCACCAACATCGCCGAGCACCAGCCCGACCGCGCGGTGGCGCTGCTCATCCACGGCGACGCGGCCTTCCCCGGCCAGGGCGTGGTGGCCGAGACCCTCAACCTCCAGGGGCTGGTGGGCTACTCGACCGGCGGCACGATCCACGTGATCGTCAACAACCAGGTGGGCTTCACCACCGACCCCGAGGACAGTCGCTCCACGCGCTACGCCAGCGACATGGCCAAGGGCTTCG
>CAIYRJ010000312.1 GCA_903928615.1 uncultured Actinomycetes bacterium
CGCCCCCGGCGATGAGCAGCAGGCCCAGGAGGATGCCCGCGAGTGGCAGGACCAGCCGCTTCACGCGCAGTGGCTACTTCACCACGACGCGCCGAGTGCCCTCGGCGACCATGGCGATGCCCGCGACGGATCCGCATGCGCTGGCGAGGGCACTGAGGTGGGAGGACCTCATGCCGAAAGGCTACCCCTGGCGTCCGTACTCCGGAAATCGGGCCGCATCCGTCTAGGCTCGCCCCGTGCCTCTGCGCTTCTCCCTCCCGATCCTCGTGTTCGTCGCCGGGGCGTCCACGCTCGGCGCCGAGCTGACGGGCGCCCGACTGCTCGCGCCGTGGTTCGGGGCCAGCAACCTGGTGTGGGCCAACGTGATCGGCCTCACGCTCATCTACCTGTCACTGGGCTACTGGCTGGGCGGCAAGCTCGCCGACCGCTACCCCAACCCGCGCCTGCTGGGCGGAGTGGTGATCGTGGCCGCAGTGACCGTGGCGATCCTGCCGCTGGCCCTCACCCCCATCTTCCGCGCGGCACAGGGCGCCTTCGCCGACCTCTCGGCCGGGGCGTTCGTGGCGTCGTTCGTGGGGACGATGCTGATGTTCCTCATCCCCATCACGCTGCTCGGCACCGTGTCGCCGTGGGCAATCCGCCTGTCGGTGAAGGATGTCGAGACCGCCGGGTCGGTGGCCGGGAGGCTGTACGCCATCTCCACGGTGGGCAGCATCCTCGGCACCTTCATGCCGGTGCTCGTGCTCGTGCCGGCCATCGGCACCCGCGCCACGTTGTTCCTCATCGCCGGCGTGCTGGCGCTGGCCGCGGTGCCGCTGCTCGGGGCCAGGGCCATCGCGGCGCCCGTGGTGCTGTTCGCGATGATGGCCCTGCCGCTCGGCACGATCAAGGAGGAGCCCGGCGAGACGATCCTGTTCGAGGCCGAGTCGCCCTACCAGTACGTGCAGGTGAGCGAGGCCGCGGATGGCGAGCGCATCCTGAGGCTCAACGAGGGCTGGGCGCTGCACTCGGTGGTGCCCGCGGGCGGCGGGGCGCTGACCGGCGGCTACTGGGACGCCTTCCTCACCCTGCCGCTGCTCACGAACAACCCGAATGCCCGCATCGCCATCCTCGGCAACGCCGGCGGTACCACGGCGCGGTCATTCCGCCTCACCTGGCCCGGCGTGCGCGTGGACGGCGTGGAGATCGACCCGGTGGTCACCGAGGCGGGCAACCGCTACCTCGACATGGCCGGCCCCAACCTCACCACCCATGAGGCGGATGCCCGGTTCTGGCTCGCCGGCGACCGCGGCCCGTTCGACGCCATCATCGTGGACGCCTACCGCCAGCCATACATCCCGTTCCACCTCTCGACGGTGGAGTTCTTCGAGGAGGTGCGCGACCGGCTCGCCCCCAACGGCGTGGTGGCGATCAACGTGGGCACCCCGCCCGACCAGACCGAGGTGGTCGACCGCATCGCCGCCACCATGCGCAGCGTATTCCCCGCCGTGCTCACTGCCCGCTACGGGGAGTTCAACAGCGTGGTGCTGGGCTTCATGAACGCCGCGGACACCGCCGACGCCCGGGCGCGGCTCGCCACCGCGCAGGGGGACACCGCGCAGGCGGCGCGCATCCTCTCCCCCCTCCTCACCGATGTGCCCGCGGGCGGCGAGGTGTTCACCGACGACCACGCCCCGGTGGAGCAACTGACCGATGGAGCGATCCTCGACTACCTCAACAAGGGGGCTCCGGGGGCGTAGGGCGGTCGGTACCCTGATGGGCATGGACGTCACCCGTATCGCCATCGTTCACATCCCCGTCGCCGACCAGGAACGGTCACTCGCCTTCTACCGCGACGTGCTCGGGATGGACATCGCCATCGACAACCTCGTCATGCCCGGCATGCGTTGGCTGCAGCTGCACCCCCGCGCCCCCGGCGCCAACCTCGTGCTGGCCGACTGGGATGGCATCGGCGCCCCCGGATCGGTGCAGGGACTGATCCTGCAGGTGGATGACGCCCGCGCGGCGGCCGAGCACCTGCGCCAGCAAGGCATCACCCCCGCCCGTGAGGACCTCGGCACGCCATTCGGCGACTTCGTGGAGCTCGCCGACCCCGACGGCAACCGCCTCGCGCTGTGGCAGCCCGCGCCGGGAATGGACATCGCCTCGATCGATCCCGGATGATCCCGATGTGTCGGCGATGCGACCGTGGTGCTGTCGCATCCCACTGCCCATCGCCCGGGACCTAGCCTTCACCTCAGGGCTGAGAGGGTGACGCCGACCGTCCTGGTTCCCGTGTCATGCATCGACCGGGCTCTTGAGCTCTATCGCGACTGCCTGGCCTTCACCATCAGCCACGACGCGGGCGTGACCCAGGGGCCGAACCGGACCGTGACGCTGCTGGCCCCGGGCGGTGTCCTGAGCATCCGGCTGCAGATCGGCAGTGCTGAGCAGCCCGCGGGGTCCCTCCGAGAGGCCGTGCTGCCCGTTCGAGACCTTGCGCGCACGCTCGGGTGCCTCCGCTGGGGCGGCGTCGTCGAGCACTGGGTCGACCCTGATGCCCCTGGTGGCGCTGCGGCGCTCTTCGCA
>CAIYRJ010000313.1 GCA_903928615.1 uncultured Actinomycetes bacterium
AGCGCCGCGGCGCCGATCACGAACGTGAGCGCCGTCACGGGCATCAGCTGGCGGAGGCCGCCGAAGCGCAGCATGTAGATCACGCCCCCCATGGCGTGCATCACCGAGCCGGCGCCGAGGAACAGCAGCGCCTTGAAGAAGGCGTGCGTCACGAGGTGGAAGATCGCGGCGGTGAATCCGAGCATCGTGCCGGTGCCGAGGGCCGCGAACATGTAGCCGAGCTGGCTGATCGTGGAATAGGCGAGGACGCGCTTGAGGTCGTTCTGGACCGTGGCGATGAGCGCGGCGACCAGCGCCGTCGTGGCCCCCACGATCGACACCACCGTGAGCGCCCCGGGGCAGCCGATGAACAGCGGCGCCGAGCGCGTCACGAGGTACACCCCGGCGGTGACCATCGTCGCCGCGTGGATCAGGGCGCTGGCGGGCGTGGGGCCCTCCATGGCGTCGGGCAGCCAGACGTGGAGCGGCACCTGGGCGCTCTTGCCGCAGGCGGCCAGGAGCATGAGCAGGCAGATGGCCGTGCCCACCGCGCCCCCCACGTACCCGGCGGCGTCGGAGAGCCGCGTCTGGCCGAGGATCCCCGGCACGATCGTGCCGTCGGCGGTGTAGGTGTCGTGGAAATCGAGGGTGCCGTAGGTCATCCAGAGGAGGAAGGTGGCGATCGCCAGGCCGAAGTCGCCGACGCGGTTGACGAGGAAGGCTTTCTTGGCGGCCCTGGCCGCCTGCGGCTTGGAGTACCAAAAGCCGATGAGCAGGTAGCTGCAGGCTCCCACCGCCTCCCAGAACACGTACACCAGGAGGAAGTTGCTCGCGGCCACGAGCATCGACATCGAGAACACGAACATCGCCACCAGGGCGAAGAACCGCGGGTAGCCGGGATCGCCGTGCATGTAGCCGATGGAGTAGATCGCCACGAGCAGCCCGACGCCGGTGATGATCACCAGGAGCGTGGCGGTGAGCGGATCGACGCGCAGCGACACCGGGATCGAGAACGGCGCGGTGGCCGTCGCCGCGCCCCCCAGCGGGGTGCCGGAGGCCGTGTCGGCGACCCCGGCGTCGGCGACGGTGGCCCAGTTCCACAGCGTCGTGATCACCTCCACCGGCCGGGAGGGCTCGCCGTGGCCGCCGCGCACGTCGGCCGCGGTGCCCAGGAGCACCAACGCCGCCACGGCGGCCGCGGCCCCGATGCCGGCCAGGGCCGGGAGATGGGCCCGGGGACCGAGCCGGCGGCCGAGGAGCACCGTGGCGATCGCCCCCAGGAGCGGCAGGAGCGGAACGAGCACGACGAGGTGGGAGATGGAGAGCGACATGGCGGTGGCGGGCGGATGACGGGCCGGATGGATGCGGTGCGGGACGGGCGGCGGGAATCAGACGTGCTCGCGCTCGAGCGTGTGGGAGGCGTCCTCGGGCGGGCGGACACCCGCCGGCGTGAGCGTGGGCCAGGTGGGGCCCGCCGCGTCCCCCTCCGGGAGTTCCCGATCGATGACCCGCGGCAGGGTCTCCTCGCGCAGCGACTGCCACGCCGCCGCATCGAGGCGCCCGGTGCGGGCGAAGGCCTGCAGCACGAACACCAGCGCCACCGCCGCCTCGCAGGCCGCCACGGTGAGG
>CAIYRJ010000314.1 GCA_903928615.1 uncultured Actinomycetes bacterium
ATCGTGATCCTCAACGCCCTGAGGGCGCTGCGGGCCTAGGGGTTGGCCGGGGGCTACCCCGGGAACCGGGTGGAGCGGGTCTGCAGGTAGAAGTTCTGGTCTCGCACCACGCGCAGCGGGCTCGAGAGCTTCCACACGGCCGTCACCACGCCGTTGGGCGCCACCGTGAGCCGGGGCTCGTCGGCCTCGCCCCGGGCGCCGGACAGCCACACTCCGGCGTTCCAGGCCGTGGCACCCGCGGGACGCGTGCGGGCCTGCACGCGCACGCCGGCGCGGCCGTACGAGCGCTTCCACGCCGCGGTTGCCGTGCCGTCGCTCGCGACCACCACGACCGGGTCATCCACGTCGGTGCCACGCTTCGAGAGCACCTGCAGCGGGCCCCAGGCGCCTCCGGCGACCCGGGTGCGCGACTGCGCCTGCTTCCTCGCGGCCAGCGCGTCGGACGCCCACTCCCACACCGCGGTGATGGTGCCGTCGGGCGCGATGCCCAGCTGCGGGTCGCTGGCGTGCGTGCCGGCACGCGACAGGTTGGTGATCGGTCCCCACGTCGTGCTTCCCGCCGGCTGGATGCGCACCTGGATCTGCCCGAAGCCACCACTCGAGTTGGGGTTCGAGGCGTCGCGCTCGCGCGCCCAGATCGCCACCACCTCACCCGTCGCGGAGGCCGCCACCTTGACGTCGTTCGACTGGGCGCCCTGCCGCGAGAGTCCCTGGATCGGGCCCCACGAGCCGCTGGCCGACCGGCGACGGGCCTGGATCACGAATGACCCGCCGCGCGTTGCGACCTCCCATGCGACGGTGACGGCGCCATCCCCTGCCACGGCGATCGACGGATCGCCCTCGGCCTCGGAGTCGACGACCGGGCCGCGCGACACGTTCACGGTGCGCCCGAACGACTTCGCGCCGCGCTTGAGCACGCGCGCCTGCAGCACGCGCAGGCCGCGCTGCCCCTGCATCCACACCACGATCACGTCACCGTTGGGGAGCACCGCGATGCGGTTCTGGGTGGCGTCGGCGTGCGGGTTCGAGATCGTGCGCGTGGGCCCGAAGGCCCGGGCGCCGGGCTGGCGCACGCGCACCTGCACCGTGCGATTCCAGGTGCGCATGCTCTTCCAGGACACCGCCGTGAGGCCATCCGCTCCGATGGCGATGCGCGGGTCCTCGTGGTTGGCGCCCGCAGCCGACAACGTGACGGGGGGCGTGAACCCGCCGCGCGGGCCACGGGTGCGCAGGCGGATCTGCCACGTGTGGCCGTTCCAGCCCTCCCAGGCGTAGGTCACCGCGCCCGTGGGCGCCGCGGCAAGGCGGGGGTCATCCGATGGCGACCCGGAGCGCGACACGTTCGACACCCCTCCCCAGGGGCCCTGCGGTGCGGCCACCTGGGCCGGGGCCTGTGCCGTGCCGATGGCGGGCAGCGTGGCGAATCCCACGGTGGCAAGGGCGATCAGGGGCATGCGTCGCATGAGTCCGAGTTCCTCCATGGAGTGGGGAGATGCGGGGTTGGCGCGGATGCTAGCCGCCGTGGGCGCGCGGAGGCCGCACGAAGAGACGGAGCCCTCGGGTTGCGAAACCGTCCGCCGGGGAGTGAGATTCCGGATACCCACCCCACCAGGAGCATGCGATGAAGACCCTCAGATGGACCGCGGCGGCGATCGCCGCCGCCGTTGCCCTCCCCGTCGCCGCGAGCGGCGCAACCATCACCGGCACCGTGAAGGGCGGCAAGGGTATGCGCGTCACCGCCATCGGCCTTGACGGCACGGCGAACTCGGCCAAGATCAAGAATAACGGGAAGTTCTCCCTCAAGGTGCCGAACTCGCGGGCGAAGAACGCCACGCTGCACCTGCTCACCAGCACCGGTGACTACGCCGGCCCCATCGTGATCGCCCGCAAGAAGGCGCGCGGGTACGTGCGCATCACCACGAAGACCACGGCGCTCGGCACCATCTCGAAGAAGAGTGGATTCGCGCTGGTCTCCACGGCGCCGGGGAAGAACCAGTACTCCACGAGCGGCGCGGTGAAGGTGAACGCGAAGTCCGGCAAGCCGGTCGGAGCCGGCCTGCTCGGCCTCGTGCAAACCGGATCAACGGCGAAGTCTTCCATGGCCCGCGAGGCGCAGGGCACCGGCGGGAATGGCGGGAATGGCGGGAATGCCGGCAGTGGCGGCGGATTCGGCGGCCAGCAGGGCGTCAACCCGAACAGCCCCTGCGGTGGCGCCGTCGGCGGGGACTGCGACCAGGACGGCGTGCCCAACTCGATGGACGTCGACGACAACGGCAACCTGACCATCGACTTCACCGACGGCGTGTCGGTGAGCACCACCGCGAAGCTGCTCACCTACAGCGACGTGCGCCCGAGCATCCAGGACACCCTGAACTACGCCACCGGCGCCACCCGCGACACGATCAATGCGTTCCTGGGCAGCCAGGACCTCAAGAGGCCCACCGGCCTCACGCTGGCGTTCTACTACGACGAGCGCACGCTCACCGGCGTGGAGCCCAGCCCGGCGCTCGACGCGGTCTGGGTGCAGTGCGAGGCCTCGGCCCCGTGGTGCGCACCCGGCACGTCGCAGGCCACCATCTCGGGCTTCAGCGAGTACCCGCAGATCCTGCCGTCGGTGCCGGAGTTCGGATCCACGAACTGGAGCGCGTTCACGGGTTCGGTCTGCGGAGCGCCCAAGCAGCCCTGCCAGCCCCAGCCCGCGAACTACCCGCCCTTCGGCTTCATGAAGTCGTCGCAGCAGGGCGGCCCGAAGCCCCAGAACATCTGGACGGCATTCGTGAAGCCCAACTCCACGGACACCCTCGGCCAGGTGAACTCCGACTCGGTGCTCAACCTCAACTACCGCACGAGCGCGACGGCCGCGCCGAGCACCAAGCCGATCGGCATCAGCCCCTACATGGTGACCACCCCGGCCATCACGCAGGTGGTTGCCAACGGTGCCACGCAGTCGCTGAGCTACCCCTACCCCGCGGACGGGCCGGGGACGAACGACGGAAACGGCTTCGACCTGGGCACGGCGGGAACCCTGGGCCTCACGCTCATCCCGCCGCAGCGCCTCGGCCTGCCGGGTGAGGCCGAGCAGTTCTACA